>CAIMWV010000026.1 GCA_903845295.1 Candidatus Staskawiczbacteria bacterium | reverse complement strand
AGCTATATTGTAATAGACCTGGAAATCTTGGACGGCTTTCAATGTGGCCGGACCAAAATTGCCGTTGGATACAACAGATTGCGGGAAGAAGCCCAGCTTTTTCAGGGTATCTTGGAGCAAAGTGACCTGAGGGCCAGTGGAGCCGAATGATAGAGGCTGGGTGAATACGTCAGATGCATTAGAGGGCTGATTTTTTGTTTGCGCCTGGCAATAAAGTTCGTTAATCTTTTTTATTGTTGTGGTATAAACATAGCCGGTTGGGGTTGTGTGTCCCCAGGGAATCAGAATGTCTTGAGCGTATTTTGATTGGAATGTCTTTACCGCATTGTAAGTTATCTGATCATAAATTCCCGTCACGGCTAAATCGCTGAAATTTTCGTAATCTCTCAGAAATATTTGCAGTTTTTTAACTTCAACAGAATCATTTGCAGCGCCAAGTTTTATATATTTAGTCATGTAAGGAACGCAGGCAGGCGGAGGTGGAATTATCGGCAGAGTCGGAGGTACGGGTGTAGTCGTAGCAGTTCCCGAACATGGCAAACCGGTTATTACACTGTAACCTGAAGCTGAGGTACAACCGGCCGGAAAAGTGACCTGACTAGTTCCCGAACATGGCAAACCGGTTGTTATGCTGTAACCTGAAATCGAAGTACATCCAGCCGGCAGAGTTGGTGTTGCAGGTTTATTCCCACCGCCGCCTGATGAATGTGCTATGTCGTCATTGGTAATCGTGCAGGTTTTGTTGTCGCCCGCGGAAAGCGTTACACTGCCGCCTGAATCGCAATCCCCGCTGAAACTTTTTGTATAAGAAGTATTTGCATCTTCGCTTACAGTGTAAGTGCCGGCAACCAACGGATAAGAAGTTCCGGGCGCCGCAGTTCCTGCAGCCGGGCTTCCGGTTATATCGGTCCCGGTAAGCTTAACGTGCAGATGAAATGTTGAAGCTGATGCTGTGCCGCCATTATTATTAATGACATTTTTTATGATGTGAAGCACCGCCGGAGGCACTGCGGTGGCGTAAGCGATTTTCTTCGGGGTATCGGTAGAATCCGTAACCGAAAAATACATGCGCAAAATACCGGAGCCGTCATTTATCACTGACGGGGTATAAATTCTCCCGCTTCGGTATGGCACTCCATCGCTGACATGGAAAATCGGTTTGGCGTCTTTAACCCAAGTCTCACCATCGGTTGAAAAGGCGTAGCCAATTCCATCAAAATTATTGCTTGCAGTATCTATGCAATTGCCGCTGCCGTCGTCTCGGCCTTTGCCGCTGTAGAAATAATGAAAACCCATTGAATCCTTATATATTGTGCCATATGCAGAACTATAACAATCCCATGACCCGGCTGAAGAGCCGCTCAATACCGGATTTGCAGTATAGGCGCTCCAGTTTAAACCGTCTGCAGAATATGCAAGCCCGGCATCTTCATGGCTTCCGTCCGTCCCGTCATAATACATAACATATTTGTAATTCCACGGATTGGTTCCTGTATCGGCTGCGTTCGGCTGGTAAAATATATTTATGGGTCCATAGGTGCCGCGGTTCCAACCAAGGCCGGAGTCCGGATCCTGAACTAATTTTGCAGACGGATCTTGCGTTACTGCAGTTTTGTTAATCCAATTTATTCCGTCAGCGGATTCGGCAGTTGCAAGATTGGAAATACCATATGGAGGTGTCGGCGCGCCTATATCCCAAAACCAAATCCTATATTTAGTTGTCCCTACATTGCATGGCAATGTCCCAAAACAATTAGCATCATAAACAACTTGAACATGATGAACATTAGTCAGACCTGCCATTGTGGCGGGAGTTCCCCAAGTCACTCCGTCGGTGGATGTAACAAGAAAAGCTGAACCGCTGCCGTCTGAATACCACATTGCATATTCGGGAATTCCTGTTCCAAATCCGTTAGCATCATAAATAACGCTCGGATAATAAGCGCTGCCCGAAGGCGCTGTATAATTTACGCTGTGGTCGGTCCAGTCATGATAATTCCAGCCTGTTGTAAAATTCCAGGTGTAATCAGCCACCATGTCGTTTCCTGCGGCATCTTCCACGCCGGCGGTTATTGTTACCGTATAAACCGAATTTGAATCCAATGTCACATTCGGGATGAATGTGGCTTTCAAGCCGGAATAACTGATTGTTCCTGAAACCGGAGTTGCGCCTTTTTTAAGAGTGAAAGTAGAAGTTGTGATTGTGGCAGAATCCATTTCTTCGCTGAATGTCACATTAATGCTTCGGCCGGGTGAAATATTTGTAGCGGCGCCAGCCGGGTCAACAGATACCACAGTCGGCGGTGTAGTCTCTTTTACCATATCCGCCCCGCCAAGTTTCCACCATATCCAAGTTCCGTCACTTTCATCGTCTGATCCGAGAAAAAATATTTTGTAGTTATTCCCCGACTTTACCACTGACGGCATCCAGACGCTCTGATTTCTCCAAGCTACAGGGTCGTTCGTTGTGAAAAGAGTCTGCCGGCGGACCCAATTAATGCCGTCGTGCGACCTCGCGTAGCCGATGCCGTTAAGCGCTACATAGGTTGAACCCTTGCCGCCCGAATAAAATGCTTCCCAGTCGGTGTCGCTGTTTTTTATCACTTTGAACCAACCGACATGGTCTGTGTCAAAAGAAACCCCGTCCAACGTTGGCGCAAATACCGGCGTTGCGTGACCTACTGATGTTGGGTCATAGCCGGTCCAAACATATCCATTTTGTGAATAGGCCATGATTACGAGTTCATTTGAGGTATATGGTGCCACCGCATATTGGACATTTATATACATTCTGAATGTTTTGCTTGCATCACCTCCTTCTCCTCCCGGAGTATAGACTGCGTCGGCAATTCCATAGTTCGCACTTATGCCTCCTGTTACAGATGTTCCGGTTTGGGTGACAGCTATATGATTATACCAAGTTATTCCGTCCGGCGATTCGGCATATCTCCAATTGCCAATACCGCCGGCTGCTCCCTGATACCACATGCGGTAATACATTGTTATTGCGCTTGGATTTGTTCCGCTGTTTGCCCCTGTAAAGCCGGCACTATAAAAATGGACATCGGCGTGTTCCCCTTGGGTCGCTCCCTCTGCTAATACGGGATTGCTGGCATATGGCGTCCAGGTTACGCCGTCGGGCGATTGCGCCAGATTAATAGAACAAATCCAAGTAATCGCATCACAGTCGGCATAGTAAAGTTTATAATTGGTATCATCTTTAAGAACATACCCTTGGTCCGGCAGGCGCGTCGACGCCGGAAAAATCGGCGTCGGATTTTCCGTGACAATCAAGACGCTGGCAAACGCCTGAACGCCCCCCATCAGAGCCAGACCAATAAATATTAAAACAAAAACAACGTATTTAAATATTTTTTCCATGATTTTAGGATTAGATATGTTTTATTTTATATTATTTTAGTAATTATATCATTATTTTTCATTTGAAAAATCTTGTTAATACTATGGAAACTGTGGATAACTCTTTATGCCATATTTTGTTTGATTATTGCCCTATTTTGCCAAACAAAAAACCGCCTCAATTTAAAGGTGGCTGAAAGACATATTCCCAAATAACTCTACTCAAAAATATTTAAGTTGCTGCACTTCGTCCGGCAAGGTATCCCGTGCTCCAGCACATCTGCAAATTGAAGCCACCCGTTTTGCCATCAACATCAATAATCTCGCCTGCAAAAAATAAATTGTCGATTATTTTAGATTTCATTGTTTTATGGTCTATCTCTTTTAGAGATATTCCCCCTCTTGTAACTATAGCTTGTTCAAAACCTGAAATATCTTCCGGGGTGAGCTCGATATTCTTGAGGGTTTTTATTATTATCCCTTTTTCTATTTTTGACATATTATTTGCTATTTTATTTTTATCCAAGCCCGTGATGTCCAGCAAAACTTCTGCCAATCTTTCAGGCATAAAAGCCGATAAAATATTTTTAATCGTCTTGTTTGCATATTTTTTTAACATATCTTCGATTCCTTTTAAAAGTTGCTCTTGATTAAGCAAAGGAAATAAGTCGAAACATATTTTTACCTCGCCTTTTTCTAATAAATTTCCGACCTTGCCGCTGATATTTAAAGCAGCGGGCCCGCTTATGCCAAAATGGGTAAACAAAATTTCTCCTTCTTCTTGAAGCTGCTTTTTTCCTGCCTGCGTAGGCAGGTTATTTTGAAAAACAGTCACCTTAACGTCCTTTAAACTTATTCCCTGTAAATTTTTAATCCATCCCTCTTTTACTGTTATCGGAGCTAAAGCTGGTTTTGGCTTTATAATAGTGTGCCCCGTTTTTTCAGCTAATTTATATCCGAAACCGTCTGAACCGGTTAAGGAATAAGATTTTCCTCCGGTACAAAGAATATATTTTTTAGCTTTAATCTCTCCGGATTTTAAAAGCAGTTTATTAATCTTATTCCCTTTGAAAGAAACATCCACAACTTCTGAATCATAAATTATATGCACCTTATTATCCGCTAAGTATTTTTTAAGAGTGTCTAAAACTTCTTCTGCATCGTCGCTTTTTGGAAAAACTCTTCTGCCGGTTTCAACTTTTGTTTTCAACCCTAATTTTTCAAAAAAATTAATTGCTTCTTTGGGGCCGAAAACGGAAAAAGCGTGGAAGAGGAATTCTCCATTATTATAATTTTTTACCAATTCCCTTAAATTAAATTCTGCGTTGGTTAAATTGCATCTCCCGTTTCCGGTTAAAAGGAGTTTTTTGCCAAGCTGTTTATTTTTTTCTATTAAAACAACGCGCAAACCATTGCGCGCTGCCGTGCAAGCTGCCATCATTCCGGCAGGACCGGCTCCGATGACAGCAACGTCAAAAATATCTTTTTTAGTATCTCCTTTTGGCATAACCTGGACGACCAGATGGTCTTCTATTTCTAGGTGAAGAATAATTACCCCTATTGGAGTTATGAAAATTATCTGATGGTTGGCTCGCGATAGGCGGAAGATCGGGCAATTTTGAAATTGGCAGATAAAGCCTTGTTAATCTTTCAATTTCCCTGACCTTGGATCCTTGGTCCGGCAAGCAAAAAGAAATGGCCTTGCCCGCCATGCCGGCTCTGCCGGTTCTCCCGATGCGATGCACATAATCTTCCGGATTTTCGGGCAGGTCAAAATTAACAACCAATTCAATGCCCTTTACGTCTATGCCGCGCGAAGCGATATCGGTTGCCACAAGCACCCTGTATCTGCCGAGCTTGAATCCTTCCAAGGCTTCCTTCCGTTGATTGAGCGACCTGTTTGAATGTATTTCTGCCGCAGAAATGCCGACATTGCGCAGATTATTGCAGATTTTTCTTGCGTTATGTTTAATCCTTAAAAATATTAAAACGCTCCCCTTGTATTCTTGGAGCAATTTTATCAGCAGCGGAATTTTTTGGTCTCTTTTAACAACAAAAAGCTCATGCTCAACATTTTCAGCGGTAGTTCCGGATCTGGCTATCTCTACCCTGACAGGAAGCTTCATGTGGTTTGAGGCAATTTTTACAATGCCGTCCGGCATTGTTGCTGAAAACAGCATGGTCTGCCTGTTTTTTGGAACCACTTGCAGTATTTTATTTATCTGCGGGGCAAAACCCATATCAAACATCCTGTCGGCTTCGTCCAAAACTAAAATTGTAACATCACGCAAATTTAAAGTTCTTTGTTCAATATGGTCGATAATTCTTCCCGGAGTGCCAATAATAATATGGGGATTATAAGAAATTTCTCTTATTTGAGGGCGGATAGGAGTTCCGCCAATTAGCACTGCTGTTTTTATGCCAAATTGGCTGCCTATTTTTTGTATAGCTTCATTTACCTGCAAAGCCAGTTCGCGGGTTGGCAAAATAATCAATCCTTTTCCTCCCCGGCCTGAGCCCGTCGAAGGATTGCCGGCTTTTAAAATTTGCTGGACCATGGGAATGCCGAAGGCTAAAGTCTTGCCGGTGCCTGTTTGGGCTATGCCGATAATATCCTTGCCTTCTATGGCTGAAGGAATTGCTTTATGTTGTATTGAAGTTGGAGTTTTAAATCCCAATCTTAAAATAACATCCAGAATTTTCGGAGCTATCCCAAGACCGTTAAAAGTCATTTCTGCCTCAATTGCTAAGGGCTTATTTGTTTGTCTGTTTATCATGTATTCATTATATACTAAAAAATCAAAAATGTCAAACAAAATTCTCTAATTGGGATAAAAAAAAGGATAGCGAAACGGC
Source organism: Candidatus Staskawiczbacteria bacterium (assembly GCA_903845295.1). GTDB lineage: Bacteria > Patescibacteriota > Minisyncoccia > Minisyncoccales > Staskawiczbacteraceae > XYD1-FULL-39-28. Next base: position 21,722 of record CAIMWV010000026.1, on the reverse strand, counting down.
TCGCTATCCCATACATCATTTCCACGGGAGGAAACTTTTGCCACAAAGCATTCTGAAATTGTAATCCCAGAATATTGACCATTTCATACGTGGCCGTATGCCTGCAAGCAGGTTTTGTTGGGCGCCGTCAACGTGGCGCCAGGATAGGGCCAGTGCCTCAAGGACGAGACGCGTGCGCCCACGGATAGTTCTCCCGCAATACTTCAGCGCGAGAAAAACCCGTCCCCGCGTTCCCATATGCTTCATCTCTGCCCCTACTGAGGCAGCTATCTGAAGCAAAACTGCGAACCACGGGAAATTTTCTATGAATTTCAGCACGTACCCTCCTTCCGCTAGTGCCAAAACCAATTTGTGCTAAATATAATATACCAAAAATGGAAAAATAATCAATATTTGTATCAAAAAACCACCTTAATCAAAAAGGTGGTAGTTTGGGGAAAAAATTTTATTGTTTATTCAAAATTTCTTCCGCGATTTTTTTTACTTCTTCAAGATCATCTGCTCCGAGTCCCTCAAGCTTTCCTCCTCCTTCAAAAACTATCTTGCCGTCGTCGCTTAATTTTAGAGAAATTTTTTCAAAGTCTCCTCCATAGTCAAAATCTCCATCTCCGTAATCTTGCCGCGTTTTGATATATATATCTAAAATATTTCCCGGATTTTCCGGATCATCGTCAACATCTACTTGATACATCTTATTACCCTCCCTGTTTTTGATATGCGATAGCGCTGATTCACATCCAGACCCTACTTCTCCGGCTTTTTCCTTCAATAACTTGATTCTCTCCTCTCTTTGGGTTTTTTCTTTTTCTGCTAAATCTTGCGCTGCTTCTTGTTTTTCCAACACTGATTTTTGTCCGGCTATAAATGCATCTTCTCTGGCCTGACTTAATGCGGCTTCTTCCGGGCTCATACGGCCCTCTGCTTCATTTAATTCATCGGGACTTGGATTGTTTAATGTTTCACCCATAATTTTTAATTAATTTTTATTATCCTAATTTTACCTTAATCCCTGCCGATTAGTCAAACAAAACCACCTCAATTAAAAGGCGGTTCAATATTCTCTAACTTATTATAACGCTCCTAAGTCCAGCGTGAAATCCACTCTTATCTTTTCTGCAAAATCTTGTAGGTGGCTTACCAATATCATCGCTCCCTCAAAATTATTTATTGCTTTTGCAATCACCGGGATATGTCGGAAATTGATGTGGTTTGTAGGCTCGTCTAAAATAAGCAACCCTGGTTTTTCCAATGACAGCGCGGCAAAAGCAACTAACCCTTTTTGGCCTTCCGAAAGCGATCCGATTTTAGCTTTTAATATTTCCGCGTCCAGCAAAAAACCTGCCGCATGGGCGCGAAGTCCTTGTTCCGTGCCGTCACTCCCCATTGCTTTTGCAAGCGTCTGATAAACTGTCGCGTTAAAATCCAATGTTGAAAAGTCTTGCCTGTAGTATCCGATTTTAACCCCCGGTTTTATGTGCTCGCCTTTTGCGTGGCCTGAAGCCAGTTTTTCTAAAAGCGTAGTTTTGCCAATCCCATTCGGCCCGATTAAAAGCAATCTTTCTTTTTTATTTAAAGTTACGTTAACTTTTTTATTTATAAATTTATGGTTTTTTGCTATTGCAACAGAATCTAACTGCAAAATTACCCCGCCGATGTCTTTTTGCGCCGGAATGGTAAAGTTTTTTATTGTTTTGTCTTCCCTCCTTACTTCCACAATCTCGCTTTCTAACTCCTCAATCTTTTTTTTCATTTTTGAGGAAACGTCTCTCATATGCCCTCCTTTCTGGGCAAAAAAGTTTGCCTGCTCTTTCCTGTGGGAAATATCTTTTTCCAGCCTGATGTTTTTCATACGCTCTCTTTCCAGACGGTTTTTAATCTCTTCAACAACGGCAAAATAATCTCCCGTGTATTGCTCAACTTTTTTTGTGAATATATCCAGATATAAAACGCCTTGCGTAAAAGCATTCAAAAAATCCGCGTCATGGGAAATAACAATGCAGGTTTCAGGATAATTTATGATAAATTTCGTTAAATGCTCAATGCCTGCTTTGTCTAAATTATTTGTAGGCTCGTCCAATAAAAGCAGATCCGGATCCTGTATCAAAGCTCCCGCCAGAAGAATCCTGGCCTGCTGGCCTCCGGAAAGCCCTCCAACTGTCCTGTCGTGAGGCATTTCCAAATTTACTATCTCTAAAACATCATCAATTTTTTTATCAATGTCATATACTTTTTCCGGAAAACATTTTTCAAAAAATTTTGTTATTGTCAAGTCCCAGTCTTCTCGCCCGATTACCTGTTTAGCCGTAGCTATGGTTAAATCTTTGTTTACATTGATTGAGCCGGACTCAGGATTTGATTGCCCGGTTATTAATTGGAATATCGTGCTTTTTCCCGCGCCATTCTGGCCCATCAATGTAATTTTTGAACCTCTGCGCACGGAAAAACTGGCCCCATTTAAAATTGGCTTATTTGTCCCCCATTCAAAAGAAACATCATTGAATTTTAGTATTATTTCATCTTGTAGCATAGTTTAAGGTGTAATATTAACACATTTTTAGACAAATATCCAGTTTAATCAAAAAAATCGCCTCAATTGAAAAATAGCTGTTATCTGCCGGGTAAGAAAAAGCGCACGTGCTGTGTTGTGCGCTATGGTGATGTTTCAGATTTGCCATGGGTCTGGCTTTCTTCTCCGGCTGCAGCCGAATGGTCAATTTCAATTTCAGTGCAATGGATCAATTCGGCAAAAGATTGGCCTTTTGCAAACCTGCGGAATTGCCCCGTCATCACCCGCGAATGTTCGTCGCAGAGGAAAATTAAGCGCGGCACCATTACTGCGCCTGTTGCCGGGTTTCCGCAGAGCCCGTGCTGGCAATAAATTGCTTTGCCGGGCGGCGAAAGGAAAATCCCTTCTGATGTAACAGCCATGGCTATTGCCTCCTTTTTGAAAAGACAGTGAAGCCATCACCTTGGTAGTTAATTATTCTTAGCACATTCCAATTTAAATGTAAAAAAAAGACCCCGGGATTGATTTCCTCTGGGGTCGGCTGCTCTGTCAGCAGAAACTTTCAGTAACAGCCCAGGATTAAGGGCAGGTTTTCGACCGGCTGTCCCGACAAAATGAATTCGGCACAAACGCGGAACCGGCTGTCCTGCTTCACATGGTCTTTAATCCTTTCCAAGACATCCCTGATGTCCGCCAGAAACGGCTCCACATCTTCCGGCAACAAATCGCCGTCGCACATGCAATGGCCGACGGCTTGAGTTATGGTTTCGGGTTTTTTGATGCCGAACCATTTTTCAGCGCTTCCGACACCGCACATGATCTGGCTCTTTTTCGGATCCTTAAGCTTCGCAATTTCGCGGAGCTCTTCTAGCTGATAACTGCGGAGGTCCGGCCTGAGAGGCGGCTTCCATTCAATCACCTCTCGCATGAGGATTTCGAAGGGATTTTCCACCTTTAAGTCCGACCACAAGGGCGGGATGGAAAGATACTGGTGCACCCGCGCATCTTCAACGCTGATCTTCGTGTCAGACTGCCACGCCGGATCGTCTTCCGTGATTAGCGGCAAGGCATCAGCCCTGTAATTAAAGCAGACGAATCCTTCTTTGACCGGATTCCTCTCGAAAAGCGTGCGCTTGCCCGCCTTCGGAAAAATGGACGCGTTGAATTGCCGGCCTTTTTCAACGAAAAAAATCCCGTTGAATTTCAAGCACAACAATTGCATGCGCGCCCTGGTAAGAAGGACTATCGGCAAATCGGGGAACTGACGGCGCATCGCCAAAATAAATCCCCAAGCCGTAAATATGCCGCCCAGGCAGAACTCCGTGACAACCAAATCCGCCGAGGCGATTTTATTCGCGCAGATTTCGGGCATTGGCGCTTTCGGATCTTCCAAGGGCAGATTGAACTGGTCGCTGATGTCTTCTACGGCGTGGACTGGCGCGACATTCTGCCAGCCCTCTTTTCTCAACACCTCGACCGTCCTTTCAAGACAAATCTTGGTGTCGTCTATTACCACCACATTATTTCCCATGTTTCCTCCATTTCCTTTTACGCAGCTTTACAATTGACCGCACATCCGAAAAAATTTAAATTTTTTCGGATGTGCGGTCAAACTTTTTCAAGGAACTGCATTATTATCTTATAATAACATGCAGATGATAAATCGCTGTTGTGGAAAACTTTCCGGCTATTGCCGTAAATAAAAAAATACCGGAGATTTTCAAATCTCCGGCCTTCCACACGCGAAACTATTTTGTTTTTTCATCGGGCTGGCCAACCCTTTCCCATTTTTCCTCCATATACTGTTCCCAGCCGTCTTGGTGGTCAGTTTCCCTGGGAATTTTCAGCGTCCTTCTCCTTTTTCCCGGTGGAAATTTATCCCTCCTTTTTCTGTTTTTCATTTGCGCCCCTTTCCTTTGCCCTCAAAAAAAATGCCGGAGTTTATCGCTGAACTCCGGCCCTGCAGTTGTGTGAAAATCACAAGAGGCAAAAATGCGCTAATCAGGCCACGACGATAGGGGCGCCCATAGATACTTCATTGCTGGGAACGCACTCATGCATATCGGCGAGGAAGGTGCTGCCATCATCAAGCAGCAGCCTCACGCGCAAACCGCCCTCTCCTATATCATCAACCATCACCGTTCTGCCATTATAAGGATGGTGAGGGTTGGTACTGCTGGAAAATGTGACCCTGCTTCTTGCCTGCACCTCGCCCGCCCCAGATCCCGTCTTGGATCCTCCATCAGGCCTGGTGCTCCCGCTCTTGGATTTACGTCTGTACGACATACTCCCTCCTCCTTATTTTCACCCCCACAACACTGCCTCATTTGCCGGATTCTCCCACGCAGAGAACCATAAGCAAATCTTAAATATATTATAATGCAAAAAAATCTTAAAGTCAATCATCTATTAAAAATCATGAAATATCAGCCGGAAATGAAAGCAAAAAAAGAGCGCCGGTCTTGCGACAAGCGCCTGCTGAATATCACTATTCTTTTCTTATTATCCATCAATCAAAGGATCTTTGAATTTTGGTTTCCGCAACGGAGAAACTAATTCCACCCTGGTATCCGGTTTAACCCTTCTGCCCTTCCATTCCAAGGCCTCTCTTAAGGCTCGTGCCTGATCTCCCGGAGTCTCTCGCGCTGCTTCTTGCTTTGCCGCCCTTAGCGCTATTTCCTCAGCTGTTACCCTCCGCGCCTCTTCCTCAACTTGCCTCTGCCTGCCCAATGCCTGGCGGGCTGCTTCGTCCGCCATCCTATCTTGAATTTGGGGCGGGGTTAGAGGCGGTACAACAGGTTTTGGCGAATCTTTCGGCTTTTTCTTGCCGTTGCCATTTGCGCCCGCTGGTTCTTTCTTGGTTGGCACAATCTTTGGCGCCGGCGCAGGCTTTATCGCTGGCGCGGGCTTCGGCGGCAGAAGGCTTTCACCTTTCTTTTTCTTGGCGATATTGCGGGCGGCCAAAGTGGCCAGCTCGTTTATTTCGCTGCATATTGCCCTAAGCATGGCTTCCAACGCTTGTAACTCTTCAACACTGCGATATTCCATCATCTCAGCGAAGAAAGCCACAGGTTTCTCGACGAGAACCTTTGCCGCTTGAAGGGTCCTTTGGGAAAAACCGCTTAAAACATTCCAGTCCTTACGGGGGCTTCTGCCGCGGCGGTCGCGTTCGATTCCGTGTTTGTGGCAGTGCTGTTCGACAATATGCCTGGCCCTATACATTGTCATGCCCTTTACTGCAATCCTATCAACCAGTTCAATCTGGTCTTTTGGCGGCAGAGTAGACAGGGCAATGGCTCCCGAAACGTTTAACCGGCTTTCTTCCGGCTCGGTCGGGCTAAGGCGTCTCATCAAAACCTCGTCCAATTTGATAAGCTGCATGTATTGGTGGACAGAGGGTAATGAACAGGCGAAAATAGTCGCAATTTGCGGGCCGGAATACCCGAATTCTTGGTGTAACCTTCTAACTGCTCTGGCTTTTTCTTCGGGGGTAAAATCAACCCTGGCACAATTAGCGATAATGGACTGCACAAGCTGGTCTTTCCTGTCCTTGACTATTGCTATCGTAGCTTCGATGGTTTTCCTTTTCAGCAGTTCATGGGCCATATATCGGCGTTGGCCGTCAATCGCCTCCCACTTGTACGCCTTGCCTTTTTCCACCCAATATGCCACTTCTTCCTGTGAAAGTTTCCGCACCCGGATTGGATTCTGCAGTCCATGAGCCTTAATGCTTTGAGCCAGCTCATTGAGCTCGGACCTATTGAAATATTCTCTGGGTTGCTCCTCAAACATCTTTACTTCTTTCAGAGGAAGTTCAACCGTTCTCCTGATTATGACTAGACCATCTTCTACACTATCTCTATTAGCGCTCGCGACCATGGTTTCATCCCTCCCGAAAAAATCCATCGGCCTACTTGTCAACGAACGAACAACAAATTATTAAATCCTACCACGCTATTTTTCTGATGTAAATAAAAAACCCGGCACGCTAGGGGTTTAAAACAAAAAAAAGGAAGGGATTCCGCACTGTAGCAATGCAGTCACGACAGAGCCGCGCGAGCGAGGCTTATGTCAATCCCTTCCCGGGAGAATATTAGAACGGGAGCTAGCATAGGCCCAACAATAGGGCCGATAACACCTGCTCAGGGCCTGCTGGCCTATGGGCTGATGTTAATTAACATTCTGCCAGCCCCCGCTCAAATCTGAAAAAAGAGAGAGCCTGGCAGTGGCAGACAACCGGGCTCTCTCCGTGAATAAACAAGACTCAAGCGCTAGGGGCGCAAACCTGCGCTCGATTAGGCTGGAGCTTATCTTGCTTATCCACTGATTCTCAAAGAGCGGTTTTGCAGCTGCTTATGTAGTTCGGTCAGGCAGTGGCGCCAGCCGGCTCCGGAACTCCCGCAGTCTTGGCGATGATCTCTGCCAGTTGTCGTTCAGTGAACTCGACTTCCTTAAGGACGAGCAATTCGGCCAGGGACTTCTCTCCGGGCTTGAATTTCTCAAACCCTTTTGCCATAAAACGTTCTGCACAAAGTTCGCAGACAATACGGCGGTCTGCTCTCCTGAACATGGTGGCCGGTTTCCCGCATCCTGTTTCGCAGAGAACTACCTTGACCATCCTTCCCGCAGGCGTTGCACTCATCTCCCTCGCTCCTTTTCTCACCCCACACTGGTTTGCCCGCCTGATCCTCCCACGCAGAGAATTGCAAACAAACCTTTTGATATATTATACTGTAAAAAATTCTGCAGTCAATCGCGGAATCAAAAAACTCGTTGCACAAAAAAAATCCCGCCGATAACCGGAGGGCTTGTTTCTTCAATCTTATGTTTTGCCCAGGTATTCAAGGACATCTCGGGTGTTGATGTCCCTGTCTCCGGGCAATCTTGAAATGCGGCAATTGGCCGCCCATAAAATCTTGCTGACTTTGGGAAGGTGATGAGTAGCGGGATTGAAAAAATCCACGGCGCTTCCAATCCTGTGCCTGACCCGCTCTTCGCGTTCTTCATGCTCTTGTTGTTCAATCAAATCCAGGCGGTTGCGTTCTGCTTGAGCCCTTCTACGTTCCTCCATGTCCTGCATAGAACAACGGTCGCGCTCTTTCTGCGTTTTTTTATGTCTTCTTAATGAAGTCATCTCCCGCCCCCTTTCTGTCAAAGAGCCAACTGCGCTCTCCGTTTTCATACTAATATTTTGTACGGATCTGTCAAATTTTTAAACCAAGACCCCCCCCGTGTAAAAATTGACGATCGTCAATTTTTACACGGGGGGGGTCTTGGTTTAAAAATTTGACAGATCCGTACAAAATATTAGTATGAAAACGGAGAGCGCAGTTGGCTCTTTGACAGAAAGGGGGCGGGAGATGACTTCATTAAGAAGACATAAAAAAACGCAGAAAGAGCGCGACCGTTGTTCTATGCAGGACATGGAGGAACGTAGAAGGGCTCAAGCAGAACGCAACCGCCTGGATTTGATTGAACAACAAGAGCATGAAGAACGCGAAGAGCGGGTCAGGCACAGGATTGGAAGCGCCGTGGATTTTTTCAATCCCGCTACTCATCACCTTCCCAAAGTCAGCAAGATTTTATGGGCGGCCAATTGCCGCATTTCAAGATTGCCCGGAGACAGGGACATCAACACCCGAGATGTCCTTGAATACCTGGGCAAAACATAAGATTGAAGAAACAAGCCCTCCGGTTATCGGCGGGATTTTTTTTGTGCAACGAGTTTTTTGATTCCGCGATTGACTGCAGAATTTTTTACAGTATAATATATCAAAAGGTTTGTTTGCAATTCTCTGCGTGGGAGGATCAGGCGGGCAAACCAGTGTGGGGTGAGAAAAGGAGCGAGGGAGATGAGTGCAACGCCTGCGGGAAGGATGGTCAAGGTAGTTCTCTGCGAAACAGGATGCGGGAAACCGGCCACCATGTTCAGGAGAGCAGACCGCCGTATTGTCTGCGAACTTTGTGCAGAACGTTTTATGGCAAAAGGGTTTGAGAAATTCAAGCCCGGAGAGAAGTCCCTGGCCGAATTGCTCGTCCTTAAGGAAGTCGAGTTCACTGAACGACAACTGGCAGAGATCATCGCCAAGACTGCGGGAGTTCCGGAGCCGGCTGGCGCCACTGCCTGACCGAACTACATAAGCAGCTGCAAAACCGCTCTTTGAGAATCAGTGGATAAGCAAGATAAGCTCCAGCCTAATCGAGCGCAGGTTTGCGCCCCTAGCGCTTGAGTCTTGTTTATTCACGGAGAGAGCCCGGTTGTCTGCCACTGCCAGGCTCTCTCTTTTTTCAGATTTGAGCGGGGGCTGGCAGAATGTTAATTAACATCAGCCCATAGGCCAGCAGGCCCTGAGCAGGTGTTATCGGCCCTATTGTTGGGCCTATGCTAGCTCCCGTTCTAATATTCTCCCGGGAAGGGATTGACATAAGCCTCGCTCGCGCGGCTCTGTCGTGACTGCATTGCTACAGTGCGGAATCCCTTCCTTTTTTTTGTTTTAAACCCCTAGCGTGCCGGGTTTTTTATTTACATCAGAAAAATAGCGTGGTAGGATTTAATAATTTGTTGTTCGTTCGTTGACAAGTAGGCCGATGGATTTTTTCGGGAGGGATGAAACCATGGTCGCGAGCGCTAATAGAGATAGTGTAGAAGATGGTCTAGTCATAATCAGGAGAACGGTTGAACTTCCTCTGAAAGAAGTAAAGATGTTTGAGGAGCAACCCAGAGAATATTTCAATAGGTCCGAGCTCAATGAGCTGGCTCAAAGCATTAAGGCTCATGGACTGCAGAATCCAATCCGGGTGCGGAAACTTTCACAGGAAGAAGTGGCATATTGGGTGGAAAAAGGCAAGGCGTACAAGTGGGAGGCGATTGACGGCCAACGCCGATATATGGCCCATGAACTGCTGAAAAGGAAAACCATCGAAGCTACGATAGCAATAGTCAAGGACAGGAAAGACCAGCTTGTGCAGTCCATTATCGCTAATTGTGCCAGGGTTGATTTTACCCCCGAAGAAAAAGCCAGAGCAGTTAGAAGGTTACACCAAGAATTCGGGTATTCCGGCCCGCAAATTGCGACTATTTTCGCCTGTTCATTACCCTCTGTCCACCAATACATGCAGCTTATCAAATTGGACGAGGTTTTGATGAGACGCCTTAGCCCGACCGAGCCGGAAGAAAGCCGGTTAAACGTTTCGGGAGCCATTGCCCTGTCTACTCTGCCGCCAAAAGACCAGATTGAACTGGTTGATAGGATTGCAGTAAAGGGCATGACAATGTATAGGGCCAGGCATATTGTCGAACAGCACTGCCACAAACACGGAATCGAACGCGACCGCCGCGGCAGAAGCCCCCGTAAGGACTGGAATGTTTTAAGCGGTTTTTCCCAAAGGACCCTTCAAGCGGCAAAGGTTCTCGTCGAGAAACCTGTGGCTTTCTTCGCTGAGATGATGGAATATCGCAGTGTTGAAGAGTTACAAGCGTTGGAAGCCATGCTTAGGGCAATATGCAGCGAAATAAACGAGCTGGCCACTTTGGCCGCCCGCAATATCGCCAAGAAAAAGAAAGGTGAAAGCCTTCTGCCGCCGAAGCCCGCGCCAGCGATAAAGCCTGCGCCGGCGCCAAAGATTGTGCCAACCAAGAAAGAACCAGCGGGCGCAAATGGCAACGGCAAGAAAAAGCCGAAAGATTCGCCAAAACCTGTTGTACCGCCTCTAACCCCGCCCCAAATTCAAGATAGGATGGCGGACGAAGCAGCCCGCCAGGCATTGGGCAGGCAGAGGCAAGTTGAGGAAGAGGCGCGGAGGGTAACAGCTGAGGAAATAGCGCTAAGGGCGGCAAAGCAAGAAGCAGCGCGAGAGACTCCGGGAGATCAGGCACGAGCCTTAAGAGAGGCCTTGGAATGGAAGGGCAGAAGGGTTAAACCGGATACCAGGGTGGAATTAGTTTCTCCGTTGCGGAAACCAAAATTCAAAGATCCTTTGATTGATGGATAATAAGAAAAGAATAGTGATATTCAGCAGGCGCTTGTCGCAAGACCGGCGCTCTTTTTTTGCTTTCATTTCCGGCTGATATTTCATGATTTTTAATAGATGATTGACTTTAAGATTTTTTTGCATTATAATATATTTAAGATTTGCTTATGGTTCTCTGCGTGGGAGAATCCGGCAAATGAGGCAGTGTTGTGGGGGTGAAAATAAGGAGGAGGGAGTATGTCGTACAGACGTAAATCCAAGAGCGGGAGCACCAGGCCTGATGGAGGATCCAAGACGGGATCTGGGGCGGGCGAGGTGCAGGCAAGAAGCAGGGTCACATTTTCCAGCAGTACCAACCCTCACCATCCTTATAATGGCAGAACGGTGATGGTTGATGATATAGGAGAGGGCGGTTTGCGCGTGAGGCTGCTGCTTGATGATGGCAGCACCTTCCTCGCCGATATGCATGAGTGCGTTCCCAGCAATGAAGTATCTATGGGCGCCCCTATCGTCGTGGCCTGATTAGCGCATTTTTGCCTCTTGTGATTTTCACACAACTGCAGGGCCGGAGTTCAGCGATAAACTCCGGCATTTTTTTTGAGGGCAAAGGAAAGGGGCGCAAATGAAAAACAGAAAAAGGAGGGATAAATTTCCACCGGGAAAAAGGAGAAGGACGCTGAAAATTCCCAGGGAAACTGACCACCAAGACGGCTGGGAACAGTATATGGAGGAAAAATGGGAAAGGGTTGGCCAGCCCGATGAAAAAACAAAATAGTTTCGCGTGTGGAAGGCCGGAGATTTGAAAATCTCCGGTATTTTTTTATTTACGGCAATAGCCGGAAAGTTTTCCACAACAGCGATTTATCATCTGCATGTTATTATAAGATAATAATGCAGTTCCTTGAAAAAGTTTGACCGCACATCCGAAAAAATTTAAATTTTTTCGGATGTGCGGTCAATTGTAAAGCTGCGTAAAAGGAAATGGAGGAAACATGGGAAATAATGTGGTGGTAATAGACGACACCAAGATTTGTCTTGAAAGGACGGTCGAGGTGTTGAGAAAAGAGGGCTGGCAGAATGTCGCGCCAGTCCACGCCGTAGAAGACATCAGCGACCAGTTCAATCTGCCCTTGGAAGATCCGAAAGCGCCAATGCCCGAAATCTGCGCGAATAAAATCGCCTCGGCGGATTTGGTTGTCACGGAGTTCTGCCTGGGCGGCATATTTACGGCTTGGGGATTTATTTTGGCGATGCGCCGTCAGTTCCCCGATTTGCCGATAGTCCTTCTTACCAGGGCGCGCATGCAATTGTTGTGCTTGAAATTCAACGGGATTTTTTTCGTTGAAAAAGGCCGGCAATTCAACGCGTCCATTTTTCCGAAGGCGGGCAAGCGCACGCTTTTCGAGAGGAATCCGGTCAAAGAAGGATTCGTCTGCTTTAATTACAGGGCTGATGCCTTGCCGCTAATCACGGAAGACGATCCGGCGTGGCAGTCTGACACGAAGATCAGCGTTGAAGATGCGCGGGTGCACCAGTATCTTTCCATCCCGCCCTTGTGGTCGGACTTAAAGGTGGAAAATCCCTTCGAAATCCTCATGCGAGAGGTGATTGAATGGAAGCCGCCTCTCAGGCCGGACCTCCGCAGTTATCAGCTAGAAGAGCTCCGCGAAATTGCGAAGCTTAAGGATCCGAAAAAGAGCCAGATCATGTGCGGTGTCGGAAGCGCTGAAAAATGGTTCGGCATCAAAAAACCCGAAACCATAACTCAAGCCGTCGGCCATTGCATGTGCGACGGCGATTTGTTGCCGGAAGATGTGGAGCCGTTTCTGGCGGACATCAGGGATGTCTTGGAAAGGATTAAAGACCATGTGAAGCAGGACAGCCGGTTCCGCGTTTGTGCCGAATTCATTTTGTCGGGACAGCCGGTCGAAAACCTGCCCTTAATCCTGGGCTGTTACTGAAAGTTTCTGCTGACAGAGCAGCCGACCCCAGAGGAAATCAATCCCGGGGTCTTTTTTTTACATTTAAATTGGAATGTGCTAAGAATAATTAACTACCAAGGTGATGGCTTCACTGTCTTTTCAAAAAGGAGGCAATAGCCATGGCTGTTACATCAGAAGGGATTTTCCTTTCGCCGCCCGGCAAAGCAATTTATTGCCAGCACGGGCTCTGCGGAAACCCGGCAACAGGCGCAGTAATGGTGCCGCGCTTAATTTTCCTCTGCGACGAACATTCGCGGGTGATGACGGGGCAATTCCGCAGGTTTGCAAAAGGCCAATCTTTTGCCGAATTGATCCATTGCACTGAAATTGAAATTGACCATTCGGCTGCAGCCGGAGAAGAAAGCCAGACCCATGGCAAATCTGAAACATCACCATAGCGCACAACACAGCACGTGCGCTTTTTCTTACCCGGCAGATAACAGCTATTTTTCAATTGAGGCGATTTTTTTGATTAAACTGGATATTTGTCTAAAAATGTGTTAATATTACACCTTAAACTATGCTACAAGATGAAATAATACTAAAATTCAATGATGTTTCTTTTGAATGGGGGACAAATAAGCCAATTTTAAATGGGGCCAGTTTTTCCGTGCGCAGAGGTTCAAAAATTACATTGATGGGCCAGAATGGCGCGGGAAAAAGCACGATATTCCAATTAATAACCGGGCAATCAAATCCTGAGTCCGGCTCAATCAATGTAAACAAAGATTTAACCATAGCTACGGCTAAACAGGTAATCGGGCGAGAAGACTGGGACTTGACAATAACAAAATTTTTTGAAAAATGTTTTCCGGAAAAAGTATATGACATTGATAAAAAAATTGATGATGTTTTAGAGATAGTAAATTTGGAAATGCCTCACGACAGGACAGTTGGAGGGCTTTCCGGAGGCCAGCAGGCCAGGATTCTTCTGGCGGGAGCTTTGATACAGGATCCGGATCTGCTTTTATTGGACGAGCCTACAAATAATTTAGACAAAGCAGGCATTGAGCATTTAACGAAATTTATCATAAATTATCCTGAAACCTGCATTGTTATTTCCCATGACGCGGATTTTTTGAATGCTTTTACGCAAGGCGTTTTATATCTGGATATATTCACAAAAAAAGTTGAGCAATACACGGGAGATTATTTTGCCGTTGTTGAAGAGATTAAAAACCGTCTGGAAAGAGAGCGTATGAAAAACATCAGGCTGGAAAAAGATATTTCCCACAGGAAAGAGCAGGCAAACTTTTTTGCCCAGAAAGGAGGGCATATGAGAGACGTTTCCTCAAAAATGAAAAAAAAGATTGAGGAGTTAGAAAGCGAGATTGTGGAAGTAAGGAGGGAAGACAAAACAATAAAAAACTTTACCATTCCGGCGCAAAAAGACATCGGCGGGGTAATTTTGCAGTTAGATTCTGTTGCAATAGCAAAAAACCATAAATTTATAAATAAAAAAGTTAACGTAACTTTAAATAAAAAAGAAAGATTGCTTTTAATCGGGCCGAATGGGATTGGCAAAACTACGCTTTTAGAAAAACTGGCTTCAGGCCACGCAAAAGGCGAGCACATAAAACCGGGGGTTAAAATCGGATACTACAGGCAAGACTTTTCAACATTGGATTTTAACGCGACAGTTTATCAGACGCTTGCAAAAGCAATGGGGAGTGACGGCACGGAACAAGGACTTCGCGCCCATGCGGCAGGTTTTTTGCTGGACGCGGAAATATTAAAAGCTAAAATCGGATCGCTTTCGGAAGGCCAAAAAGGGTTAGTTGCTTTTGCCGCGCTGTCATTGGAAAAACCAGGGTTGCTTATTTTAGACGAGCCTACAAACCACATCAATTTCCGACATATCCCGGTGATTGCAAAAGCAATAAATAATTTTGAGGGAGCGATGATATTGGTAAGCCACCTACAAGATTTTGCAGAAAAGATAAGAGTGGATTTCACGCTGGACTTAGGAGCGTTATAATAAGTTAGAGAATATTGAACCGCCTTTTAATTGAGGTGGTTTTGTTTGACTAATCGGCAGGGATTAAGGTAAAATTAGGATAATAAAAATTAATTAAAAATTATGGGTGAAACATTAAACAATCCAAGTCCCGATGAATTAAATGAAGCAGAGGGCCGTATGAGCCCGGAAGAAGCCGCATTAAGTCAGGCCAGAGAAGATGCATTTATAGCCGGACAAAAATCAGTGTTGGAAAAACAAGAAGCAGCGCAAGATTTAGCAGAAAAAGAAAAAACCCAAAGAGAGGAGAGAATCAAGTTATTGAAGGAAAAAGCCGGAGAAGTAGGGTCTGGATGTGAATCAGCGCTATCGCATATCAAAAACAGGGAGGGTAATAAGATGTATCAAGTAGATGTTGACGATGATCCGGAAAATCCGGGAAATATTTTAGATATATATATCAAAACGCGGCAAGATTACGGAGATGGAGATTTTGACTATGGAGGAGACTTTGAAAAAATTTCTCTAAAATTAAGCGACGACGGCAAGATAGTTTTTGAAGGAGGAGGAAAGCTTGAGGGACTCGGAGCAGATGATCTTGAAGAAGTAAAAAAAATCGCGGAAGAAATTTTGAATAAACAATAAAATTTTTTCCCCAAACTACCACCTTTTTGATTAAGGTGGTTTTTTGATACAAATATTGATTATTTTTCCATTTTTGGTATATTATATTTAGCACAAATTGGTTTTGGCACTAGCGGAAGGAGGGTACGTGCTGAAATTCATAGAAAATTTCCCGTGGTTCGCAGTTTTGCTTCAGATAGCTGCCTCAGTAGGGGCAGAGATGAAGCATATGGGAACGCGGGGACGGGTTTTTCTCGCGCTGAAGTATTGCGGGAGAACTATCCGTGGGCGCACGCGTCTCGTCCTTGAGGCACTGGCCCTATCCTGGCGCCACGTTGACGGCGCCCAACAAAACCTGCTTGCAGGCATACGGCCACGTATGAAATGGTCAATATTCTGGGATTACAATTTCAGAATGCTTTGTGGCAAAAGTTTCCTCCCGTGGAAATGATGTATGGGATAGCGAGCCGTTTCGCTATCCTTTTTTTTATCCCAATTAGAGAATTTTGTTTGACATTTTTGATTTTTTAGTATATAATGAATACATGATAAACAGACAAACAAATAAGCCCTTAGCAATTGAGGCAGAAATGACTTTTAACGGTCTTGGGATAGCTCCGAAAATTCTGGATGTTATTTTAAGATTGGGATTTAAAACTCCAACTTCAATACAACATAAAGCAATTCCTTCAGCCATAGAAGGCAAGGATATTATCGGCATAGCCCAAACAGGCACCGGCAAGACTTTAGCCTTCGGCATTCCCATGGTCCAGCAAATTTTAAAAGCCGGCAATCCTTCGACGGGCTCAGGCCGGGGAGGAAAAGGATTGATTATTTTGCCAACCCGCGAACTGGCTTTGCAGGTAAATGAAGCTATACAAAAAATAGGCAGCCAATTTGGCATAAAAACAGCAGTGCTAATTGGCGGAACTCCTATCCGCCCTCAAATAAGAGAAATTTCTTATAATCCCCATATTATTATTGGCACTCCGGGAAGAATTATCGACCATATTGAACAAAGAACTTTAAATTTGCGTGATGTTACAATTTTAGTTTTGGACGAAGCCGACAGGATGTTTGATATGGGTTTTGCCCCGCAGATAAATAAAATACTGCAAGTGGTTCCAAAAAACAGGCAGACCATGCTGTTTTCAGCAACAATGCCGGACGGCATTGTAAAAATTGCCTCAAACCACATGAAGCTTCCTGTCAGGGTAGAGATAGCCAGATCCGGAACTACCGCTGAAAATGTTGAGCATGAGCTTTTTGTTGTTAAAAGAGACCAAAAAATTCCGCTGCTGATAAAATTGCTCCAAGAATACAAGGGGAGCGTTTTAATATTTTTAAGGATTAAACATAACGCAAGAAAAATCTGCAATAATCTGCGCAATGTCGGCATTTCTGCGGCAGAAATACATTCAAACAGGTCGCTCAATCAACGGAAGGAAGCCTTGGAAGGATTCAAGCTCGGCAGATACAGGGTGCTTGTGGCAACCGATATCGCTTCGCGCGGCATAGACGTAAAGGGCATTGAATTGGTTGTTAATTTTGACCTGCCCGAAAATCCGGAAGATTATGTGCATCGCATCGGGAGAACCGGCAGAGCCGGCATGGCGGGCAAGGCCATTTCTTTTTGCTTGCCGGACCAAGGATCCAAGGTCAGGGAAATTGAAAGATTAACAAGGCTTTATCTGCCAATTTCAAAATTGCCCGATCTTCCGCCTATCGCGAGCCAACCATCAGATAATTTTCATAACTCCAATAGGGGTAATTATTCTTCACCTAGAAATAGAAGACCATCTGGTCGTCCAGGTTATGCCAAAAGGAGATACTAAAAAAGATATTTTTGACGTTGCTGTCATCGGAGCCGGTCCTGCCGGAATGATGGCAGCTTGCACGGCAGCGCGCAATGGTTTGCGCGTTGTTTTAATAGAAAAAAATAAACAGCTTGGCAAAAAACTCCTTTTAACCGGAAACGGGAGATGCAATTTAACCAACGCAGAATTTAATTTAAGGGAATTGGTAAAAAATTATAATAATGGAGAATTCCTCTTCCACGCTTTTTCCGTTTTCGGCCCCAAAGAAGCAATTAATTTTTTTGAAAAATTAGGGTTGAAAACAAAAGTTGAAACCGGCAGAAGAGTTTTTCCAAAAAGCGACGATGCAGAAGAAGTTTTAGACACTCTTAAAAAATACTTAGCGGATAATAAGGTGCATATAATTTATGATTCAGAAGTTGTGGATGTTTCTTTCAAAGGGAATAAGATTAATAAACTGCTTTTAAAATCCGGAGAGATTAAAGCTAAAAAATATATTCTTTGTACCGGAGGAAAATCTTATTCCTTAACCGGTTCAGACGGTTTCGGATATAAATTAGCTGAAAAAACGGGGCACACTATTATAAAGCCAAAACCAGCTTTAGCTCCGATAACAGTAAAAGAGGGATGGATTAAAAATTTACAGGGAATAAGTTTAAAGGACGTTAAGGTGACTGTTTTTCAAAATAACCTGCCTACGCAGGCAGGAAAAAAGCAGCTTCAAGAAGAAGGAGAAATTTTGTTTACCCATTTTGGCATAAGCGGGCCCGCTGCTTTAAATATCAGCGGCAAGGTCGGAAATTTATTAGAAAAAGGCGAGGTAAAAATATGTTTCGACTTATTTCCTTTGCTTAATCAAGAGCAACTTTTAAAAGGAATCGAAGATATGTTAAAAAAATATGCAAACAAGACGATTAAAAATATTTTATCGGCTTTTATGCCTGAAAGATTGGCAGAAGTTTTGCTGGACATCACGGGCTTGGATAAAAATAAAATAGCAAATAATATGTCAAAAATAGAAAAAGGGATAATAATAAAAACCCTCAAGAATATCGAGCTCACCCCGGAAGATATTTCAGGTTTTGAACAAGCTATAGTTACAAGAGGGGGAATATCTCTAAAAGAGATAGACCATAAAACAATGAAATCTAAAATAATCGACAATTTATTTTTTGCAGGCGAGATTATTGATGTTGATGGCAAAACGGGTGGCTTCAATTTGCAGATGTGCTGGAGCACGGGATACCTTGCCGGACGAAGTGCAGCAACTTAAATATTTTTGAGTAGAGTTATTTGGGAATATGTCTTTCAGCCACCTTTAAATTGAGGCGGTTTTTTGTTTGGCAAAATAGGGCAATAATCAAACAAAATATGGCATAAAGAGTTATCCACAGTTTCCATAGTATTAACAAGATTTTTCAAATGAAAAATAATGATATAATTACTAAAATAATATAAAATAAAACATATCTAATCCTAAAATCATGGAAAAAATATTTAAATACGTTGTTTTTGTTTTAATATTTATTGGTCTGGCTCTGATGGGGGGCGTTCAGGCGTTTGCCAGCGTCTTGATTGTCACGGAAAATCCGACGCCGATTTTTCCGGCGTCGACGCGCCTGCCGGACCAAGGGTATGTTCTTAAAGATGATACCAATTATAAACTTTACTATGCCGACTGTGATGCGATTACTTGGATTTGTTCTATTAATCTGGCGCAATCGCCCGACGGCGTAACCTGGACGCCATATGCCAGCAATCCCGTATTAGCAGAGGGAGCGACCCAAGGGGAACACGCCGATGTCCATTTTTATAGTGCCGGCTTTACAGGGGCAAACAGCGGAACAAATCCAAGCGCAATAACAATGTATTACCGCATGTGGTATCAGGGAGCAGCCGGCGGTATTGGCAATTGGAGATATGCCGAATCGCCGGACGGAATAACTTGGTATAATCATATAGCTGTCACCCAAACCGGAACATCTGTAACAGGAGGCATAAGTGCGAACTATGGAATTGCCGACGCAGTCTATACTCCGGGAGGAGAAGGAGGTGATGCAAGCAAAACATTCAGAATGTATATAAATGTCCAATATGCGGTGGCACCATATACCTCAAATGAACTCGTAATCATGGCCTATTCACAAAATGGATATGTTTGGACCGGCTATGACCCAACATCAGTAGGTCACGCAACGCCGGTATTTGCGCCAACGTTGGACGGGGTTTCTTTTGACACAGACCATGTCGGTTGGTTCAAAGTGATAAAAAACAGCGACACCGACTGGGAAGCATTTTATTCGGGCGGCAAGGGTTCAACCTATGTAGCGCTTAACGGCATCGGCTACGCGAGGTCGCACGACGGCATTAATTGGGTCCGCCGGCAGACTCTTTTCACAACGAACGACCCTGTAGCTTGGAGAAATCAGAGCGTCTGGATGCCGTCAGTGGTAAAGTCGGGGAATAACTACAAAATATTTTTTCTCGGATCAGACGATGAAAGTGACGGAACTTGGATATGGTGGAAACTTGGCGGGGCGGATATGGTAAAAGAGACTACACCGCCG
Organism: Candidatus Staskawiczbacteria bacterium; assembly: GCA_903845295.1. Classification (GTDB taxonomy): domain Bacteria; phylum Patescibacteriota; class Minisyncoccia; order Minisyncoccales; family Staskawiczbacteraceae; genus XYD1-FULL-39-28. The sequence goes on along the minus strand of CAIMWV010000026.1, from coordinate 2,298 downwards.
ACTGTGGTATCTGTTGACCCGGCTGGCGCCGCTACAAATATTTCACCCGGCCGAAGCATTAATGTGACATTCAGCGAAGAAATGGATTCTGCCACAATCACAACTTCTACTTTCACTCTTAAAAAAGGCGCAACTCCGGTTTCAGGAACAATCAGTTATTCCGGCTTGAAAGCCACATTCATCCCGAATGTGACATTGGATTCAAATTCGGTTTATACGGTAACAATAACCGCCGGCGTGGAAGATGCCGCAGGAAACGACATGGTGGCTGATTACACCTGGAATTTTACAACAGGCTGGAATTATCATGACTGGACCGACCACAGCGTAAATTATACAGCGCCTTCGGGCAGCGCTTATTATCCGAGCGTTATTTATGATGCTAACGGATTTGGAACAGGAATTCCCGAATATGCAATGTGGTATTCAGACGGCAGCGGTTCAGCTTTTCTTGTTACATCCACCGACGGAGTGACTTGGGGAACTCCCGCCACAATGGCAGGTCTGACTAATGTTCATCATGTTCAAGTTGTTTATGATGCTAATTGTTTTGGGACATTGCCATGCAATGTAGGGACAACTAAATATAGGATTTGGTTTTGGGATATAGGCGCGCCGACACCTCCATATGGTATTTCCAATCTTGCAACTGCCGAATCCGCTGACGGAATAAATTGGATTAACAAAACTGCAGTAACGCAAGATCCGTCTGCAAAATTAGTTCAGGATCCGGACTCCGGCCTTGGTTGGAACCGCGGCACCTATGGACCCATAAATATATTTTACCAGCCGAACGCAGCCGATACAGGAACCAATCCGTGGAATTACAAATATGTTATGTATTATGACGGGACGGACGGAAGCCATGAAGATGCCGGGCTTGCATATTCTGCAGACGGTTTAAACTGGAGCGCCTATACTGCAAATCCGGTATTGAGCGGCTCTTCAGCCGGGTCATGGGATTGTTATAGTTCTGCATATGGCACAATATATAAGGATTCAATGGGTTTTCATTATTTCTACAGCGGCAAAGGCCGAGACGACGGCAGCGGCAATTGCATAGATACTGCAAGCAATAATTTTGATGGAATTGGCTACGCCTTTTCAACCGATGGTGAGACTTGGGTTAAAGACGCCAAACCGATTTTCCATGTCAGCGATGGAGTGCCATACCGAAGCGGGAGAATTTATACCCCGTCAGTGATAAATGACGGCTCCGGTATTTTGCGCATGTATTTTTCGGTTACGGATTCTACCGATACCCCGAAGAAAATCGCTTACGCCACCGCAGTGCCTCCGGCGGTGCTTCACATCATAAAAAATGTCATTAATAATAATGGCGGCACAGCATCAGCTTCAACATTTCATCTGCACGTTAAGCTTACCGGGACCGATATAACCGGAAGCCCGGCTGCAGGAACTGCGGCGCCCGGAACTTCTTATCCGTTGGTTGCCGGCACTTACACTGTAAGCGAAGATGCAAATACTTCTTATACAAAAAGTTTCAGCGGGGATTGCGATTCAGGCGGCAGTGTAACGCTTTCCGCGGGCGACAACAAAACCTGCACGATTACCAATGACGACATAGCACATTCATCAGGCGGCGGTGGGAATAAACCTGCAACACCAACTCTGCCGGCTGGATGTACTTCGATTTCAGGTTACAGCATAACAACCGGTTTGCCATGTTCGGGAACTAGTCAGGTCACTTTTCCGGCCGGTTGTACCTCAGCTTCAGGTTACAGTGTAATAACCGGTTTGCCATGTTCGGGAACTGCTACGACTACACCCGTACCTCCGACTCTGCCGATAATTCCACCTCCGCCTGCCTGCGTTCCTTACATGACTAAATATATAAAACTTGGCGCTGCAAATGATTCTGTTGAAGTTAAAAAACTGCAAATATTTCTGAGAGATTACGAAAATTTCAGCGATTTAGCCGTGACGGGAATTTATGATCAGATAACTTACAATGCGGTAAAGACATTCCAATCAAAATACGCTCAAGACATTCTGATTCCCTGGGGACACACAACCCCAACCGGCTATGTTTATACCACAACAATAAAAAAGATTAACGAACTTTATTGCCAGGCGCAAACAAAAAATCAGCCCTCTAATGCATCTGACGTATTCACCCAGCCTCTATCATTCGGCTCCACTGGCCCTCAGGTCACTTTGCTCCAAGATACCCTGAAAAAGCTGGGCTTCTTCCCGCAATCTGTTGTATCCAACGGCAATTTTGGTCCGGCCACATTGAAAGCCGTCCAAGATTTCCAGGTCTATTACAATATAGCT
>CAIMWV010000025.1 GCA_903845295.1 Candidatus Staskawiczbacteria bacterium | reverse complement strand
GTCAAAGTGATATTTGGATTTGTCCCTGTCGGGGCAATAGTCAAGCTTCCGTTTGAACTTGTGGTGAATGAAGCATAATCAGAATTGTCATAGCCCAGCCTGAGCTGCTCAGTGGTGGAAATTACGTTTAATTTGCCGTTAGGCGAAGTCGTCCCGATGCCAACACGGTGATTTGTCGAATCAATATAGAAAGTGGGGCTGTCAGAAGTGATGGCTGCGACAGTTAATCGTGTTCCATCAAAGGTCATATTGGCTGAGTCTGTAAGGTAAATGTTCGGCGAAGTTCCGGCAGAATAAGTCACGTATGTAGCGTGAAGAGCCGCATCGTAAATGTTTGTTGCGGCGCGGATATTTGCTGCATAGACATTCGCCCATTCAACTGCCGAAGAAGATCCTAAATTATAAGTATTATCAGTTGTCGGAAGAATATTGCCTTGCGTATACAAATTCCCATTTACTCTTAACCATTGGCTTGGAACTGAAAGATCAAAGTTTCCAAACATAAGCGCTTGCGTTAAGTCAGCTGGAGAACCTGAAATACCTCTATGGTGGGCATCATCTTGGACATCTATAATTAAAGTATGTGCAGCGGAAGTTTGCCAATACCCAGCCTCATTTCCTAAAAATACATTGCCAGACCCCAGATTACTATAACCCGAATTATATCCATTATATACATTAAAATTGCCTGCTATATTGGAATAACCCGAACCGGCCCCTGTAAAAGTATTAAAACTGCCCGTTTCGTTTTCATAGCCGGAATTAGATCCTAAAAATACATCGTTGCTGCCTGTTGTAATACTATAGCCTGACTGCCAGCCGCCGAAAAGGTGATTATGGCCGGTGGCCGTCTGACTCCCTGAGTCACCTCCGCCCCTCCCAGATTCATCTCCTATAAAAGTATTGTCAAAATCTGCCCCAGACGCACAATTATTAAACATATATCCTGCATCCTTGCCCAGGGCTAATGTATTATTGTTTATTGTATTGGAAAAGCCCGCGTTGTCTCCTATAAAAATATTAGAACCGCCTGTTGTGTTGGAAAAACCTGCATTATTTCCGATAAAAATACTGCCGCCTGTTGTGTTGGAAGCTCCTGCGCTGGTTCCTATAAAAGTATTATAGCTTGCTGTGTTATTATAGCCCGCCTGATATCCAATAAAATTATTGTCATGCCCTGTTCCTGAGGATAAAGAATAACCTGCCTGATAACCAAGGGCAAAGTTATTGCTGCCGGCAACAGCCCCTCCGGCCGGCGACCCCCCTGCCTGATATCCTATAAATTCATTATCGCTGCCTGTCGGAGTCCAGGTACCGTTGGCTACGTTTGTTGCAAACAACAATGACGTTACCGGACTGCCGCCTATAGACATATAAATCGTCGTAGTTGTAGGCGAAGAGTAAGTGAAATAACTTACCAGTATTTGATTACTAGGTGATAATGCAACGTAATTAGGGTTTAGGCCGGAGTTGTCGGGGTCATTCAATAAACCAAGCAAGTTGGTCACTGTTCCCGATGCGCTTCCAACTGCTATTTTGACGTCACCGGCATTCGTAGGTATTCCTGTTACAAAGGTAAAAGTTATTGCTGGCAAGTTGCCGTTTATAGTCAAGGTTAATGTATTGGTATTTGACGGATTTGTGCTGAGCGAAATCGTGCCGCCGCCAAAGCCGGAAATTTCCTGGCCTGCCTGATATCCTAAAAATATATTGCCGGTGCCATAATTGTCAAAGCCAGCATGGTAACCAATAAAACTATTGTTGCTCCCTGAGCTCTTGTAATTGTTGGCGCCCGCAGAATCTCCGACAAAAAAATTATCTGTGCCGGTCATCGAATAGCTCCCGGCAAAGACAGTAGCGCCGCTTGAGCTTGTAAAAACAGACAACATATTGCCTCCCGGTGTAGTCGGCTGATACCAAAGAGTTGCATCGGGCGCCCACACCAAGGTTCCCGGATTGCCTCCATCTGTTACCAAAACCCAATTTGCACTTCCTGGCAGGGCAGGCAGATTATAGGTTATAGGTGTGTGTGATTGGGCGCCACCCTGAAAAATGGTATAGTATGAAGGGCTGGCACCGCCCTCTAAAATACCTATTGTCCCTGCCACTTGGAGCTTTGCGAGCGTCGGACTCGTTGTTCCAATGCCGACATTACCAGGGTTGTCATTATAAATATTGGATCCAGAAGTCATCCATGGATCAATTGCAGCCCAATTACCCTTGCAATCGCCGGCAATGCAAAGACCGCCGGATGCATTTATTTGTCCGCCTTGCACGTCTAAGCTATAGCCCGGGGTTGCCGTCCCAATGCCAAGCCTGTGATTACTTAAATTCCAAAAAAGATTTGAGTTATCCTGTGAAACCACTCCTCCTGCCCCGGCAAAAAGAACAGAGCCTGGTAATGTCGGTGATCCGGAAAGATTGGAAATAACAAGTCCGTTGGTAAATGTTTGTGCTTGCGAAGTAGCTCCGGTGGTTAATCCTGTAACTGCTAATCCATCCACCTGTACCTCGTTACCGAAGCTATCAAGCATATAAAGATGATCTCCTGATTTGAAATATAATTTATTATCGCCTGACACAGGGTTTGAAGGAGTGGAAATCTGGACAAATTCTAAATCACCCCCTGAAACACCATTCCCTAAAATAGGCGCTCCATTTGGTGGTGTAGTGGTATATATTGTCTGAGGGGTGGTTTGGTCTAAAAGAAGTCCTCCAATATCAGAAGCCAACAGATTACTGCCGTTTATTTTGTAGTGTGAGCCGCTCGCTATATTAACATCGCCGTTAACGTCTAACTTCCACGATGGTGAAACCCCGATGCCGACATTGCCGTTATTTAAAATCGTCATTGCTTCTGTCCCGCCGTTATTTCCCACAAGAAAATGCATATCGGCGCCAGTTGTTCCTGCACCTGAAGTTGACTGTAAAATCAAAGCTGATGTAGCGGTTGTTCCGCCGATAAGCGTGGGAGTTGTGAGCGAACAACCAGTAGAACAAGTGCCTAAATTAGAATATAAAACAACTGGACCAGTTGCGTTGATATAAGGAACGGGTGTATTAACTGTGCAATTGCCTGAACCCGTGGTGCAAGATGGCGTTAATGTTTCACCGGGATTATACGGCGTAGGCGGAATATCCCCTGGATTAGCAAAAGCATACAAGGCAACTGAAAAAATCCCAGCAATTACAAGTCCGGAAAGGAGTGAGCGGAATATTTCTTTAAATCCTTGGGAAACAAAATTTATCCTAGGGTTCTGGGAATTTATTACCTTTATATTTACCTTCTTTTTATTTAGCATCTCATTCCTAAACAAAAATTATTGGGTAAGTTTTTTACGTTCATTTATTTTAACATATTTTCCCCTGTCAACACATGTGAATAACTTTTTTACAAAATGGCCTCCAACCCCTTATTTTAACAAGGCGTTTTATAATCCAATTTATCATAATTTTACAACATTTTCCCGATTAAATCAAAAAAACATTCGCTTAGCAAATGTTTTTTTGATGCTCTGACTTTCTTATAATTTAAATTCTAATAAGATTATGGGACGCGGAACGGAATTGGAATAATTTTAACGGAGCGAATTAGGGCAATATTCGAGGCGCGAGGAGCGAACTCGATGCCTATGTGTATCGTGAGCGACGAGCAACGAAGAAGATTGCCCTAATTCGCCCGCGCCTCGCGAAGCTATAAAATGGCTGATTTCTTTGTTGCTCCTCCTCGACGCATCAAACCTTGATGCGTGTCGAGTCGTCGCGCCTTGAAATCATCTCATTTTTTAGCTTTTAAATATTTTTCCAATTCCGCTCCGCGTCCCGGGTGGGTGTCCTCATGCAAAGACCACGGCCTTTGCAAATTTGAACTCCCTTAAAAAAGTTTGTATAGAATTTATTGCGAAATATCAGAGCTACCTTAATTTTAACTCTTTCTGGATCCAGGTCAAGTGTGAATTAAAGTCCCAGAGCCCTAACCAGCTGCTTTATCATTGAGATCACTACCGGCGGCGGCATCAAACTGTTTGACGGAACACCCTCGTCATCGTTGACCTCCCATAGTTTCTCAATCGTCTCTATTTTTCCGGTTTTTTTATCCACCTTATAATCAAAAGCGGGCGTTATTTCATAATCATCGGCATACTCTTTGGCTTTGCCTACCGGTATGGAATTCCTAAGAAAAACTTTGGGAATCCCCTGTAATTTGAATGCCTGTTTGATTAATCCCTCGTCTTTTTCCAACCTGTCTTTTATAGGCGCAATTCCCAGTTCGTCGCCTTCTTTAGTAACCATTCTGGCGCCTTTGCCCGCCTGAACGGTCGGGCAATCAGGATTATCACAAATTAAATAAAATTTATTTTCTTTTCCGTCATATCCGACTTCTTTTGTGGCTAAAAGCTTAGTGCTTCGCGGAGTGTTGCAAACCGGGCAGATAACCCTGGTTTTCACTCTTTCGTCAATAACTGTGGTGGGGACATCAATCAAAATAAATACATCCTGATCTTCCCGGCGATTAATCAGGTCGCGGAAAAATAAGGAATATGAAATCTGGTCTAAATCCCTTGGAAATCCGTCAATAAAAATCGCTTTTCTGCCAAGCTTTCCGATTTCTTTCTTTGCCATAGCCAGAATAAGTTCTGTCGGCAGTAAAACTTTTGTGCTCCTGGTTTCCAAAGATTTTAATATATCTGCCAAAGGAATAAATCCCCTGTAATTTTTTTCCAAAAATGAAACAAATTCTTTTTTCTTTTTCGGGTCTTTCAGTACGCTGTCAAAAGACCTGACCATGTCTCCGACGGAAAAATGCGCCACTTTATCGGGCGCCACGATTTCCTTGAACATTTTTGAATATGTGCCCTTGCCGGATGATTTTTTGCCCATCAGGTATGCAATGAATATATTCTCTTTAAGATATTCTTTCAATTTTTTTATTTCCGGGCCGGCTTTATATTCAAAGTATGCCTGGCGGTCTTTGACGTCAGTCAGATTAAACGTTTTTGTTTTACCGGCCATCTTAGTTTTAAATATTGGAAAATCTAATCCTTTCATGTCAAATTTTATTTAATTGCTCCGCAATTACAAATAGCAAAGCGATTAGTTAATAATTTTTAATTATATTAATATTTTTTCCGTCAGACATAAGATTTATGTCTCCGTCTTTGTCTGTTCTTAAAATCTTTATACCAAAATTTTCCAATCTTTGCAAAACTTCCGGTGTCGGATGCCCGTAAGTATTCTTTGCCCCGACGGAAATTACTGCAATTTTTGGCTTTACATACTCTAAAAATAAATCAGATGTTGAATACTTTGAACCGTGGTGCGCCACCTTCAAAACATCTGATAACAAATTTTCTCCCGAGCCGGTTATTTCTTTTTCCGCTGCAGAACTTATATCTCCCGTGAAAAGAAAAGAGTTTTTACCGAAAATTAATTTTGAAACAACGCAAGTATCATTGGAAGTATTTTTCATGTCTTTCCCTTCCATATTTTGCAAAGGATACAATGTGTCGATCAAAACATTTCCAGCTTTTATTTCCTGCCCGGCATCGGCAATTATTATTTTAGCTCCCATTTTTTTCTGTTTTTCTAAAATACTGGTCCATGCATCATATTCTGGAGCATTTTTTTTGACTCCTGTCCATAAAATATAATCTGCTTTGTAAATTTTCAGAAGGTCTAAAAGCCCCTGCATATGGTCTGATTCCGGATGAGTCAAAATTACAAGGTCGATCGACCTATCCCAAAAAGGCATGACTGCGGATAATTTTTTGAGCAATGACGTGTCCGGCCCGCCATCAATTATAATCTGATGGTCTTCCGGCGTTCGTATAAAAGCAGAATCCCCTTGTCCGACATCTAAAAAATCTATTTTTAAATCATTGTTTGAAGTTAAAGCAAAAACTTCTTTCCAGCAAAAAAAGTCTATGAGGAAAAGAAATAGAGCAGCAGATAAAATTATCTTCTTTGACATTTATATATCATAACAAAAAAACACCCCGTTGAGCAGGGTATTTTTTAAAATACTACTTCTTCATTCCCATTATCCTGAACATTTTTGTTCCGCACTTTGCACAGGTGCCCGTCATAGCCATCCTTGTTTTACCGCCCTTGCCTTTCATCGTAACCTCCTTGGGATCTTTCATATCACTTTTTGCTTTACACTTTACGCAATAAGCTTCTGTTGCCATAATTTTTACAAACTAAAATTAATATTTACTCGACCTTGTTTTTGCAGGTTCGCCGACCTACAAAATTGATTTTAAATGGTATAAGACCATTTTAGCTTAACAAATAACCTTGTCAAGCAAAATTATGGCTAACCTGCTACCCACCCTCCATCTACAACCATTGTTGATCCTGTCATATACGAAGATTCGTCTGATGCTAAAAATAATACTGCGTTGGAAATTTCTTCTGCTCTGCCTTGCCGTTTCAACGGTATAGGAGCAACCGTAGCCGCTTTCTGTTCTTCAGTCATCTCTGTTGTGTGTGTGCCGGGAGTATCAATCGCTCCCGGGGCAATGCAGTTAACCCTGATCCCAAAAGGAGCCAACTCAAGAGCCATTGCCTGTGACATCGCAGTAATTCCTCCCTTTGAAGCGCAATAATGAGTTAATCCCGCAAATCCAACTCCAACCTGCCCCATGGCTATTGAAGAAATATTCACAATTGCCCCGGATTTTTGCTTTACCATCTCCTTGGCTGCTGCCTGCGCCATTAAAAAATATCCTTTCAGGTTGATGTCAATCACTTTTTTGAAATGGTCTTCGGACATTTGCAAAAACGGCTCAAACGGATAAATGCCGGCATTATTTACCAGGATATCTATTTTCCCGAATTTTTTAAGAGCCTCCGAAACTAAATTATCAATTTCTGATTTTTGGCTTACATCACATTTTACCGCTATAGCTTCTCCTTTATTTTTTATAATTTCGTCTGCAACCAACTGGCATTCCTGTTGTGAAATATCTGCCAGAACAACTTTTGCCCCAGCGCCTGACAGTTTCAAAGCGTGAGCCTTACCCATCCCCTTAGCAGCTCCGGTGATTATGGCAACCTTGCCAGTTAAATCACAAAACTTTGGCGATGTTTTATTTGATCCAAACACGGTCTTGTGAGCGAGGTGAACAAGATTGCTTCGGAAATTAGACCGTATGTATATTTATACATTTAGGTCTAATTTACGCTGAACACCTTACGCTGTTTAATTTTATATATTTATTATACCTTATTTTCCTTTTGCAAACAAAAAGCGGGAATGACTCGGCTTTTTGATTTATTCTTTGCAGCAGTTGATTACATATTGGACTATCTGTCCCATTTTTTGGAAGACCTTATTTTTATCTTTTCCAGTACTGCGGCAAACTCAATGATAAACACTAGAATCTGTCACAGTTTGTTCAGTACGACTTATTCAGTACGACTTATTCAGTACGACCAGGAATCGATATATCCTCACGAAACTTTTTTATGCGTTTTAGAATAACTTCACGGGGTATTTTGGGCGTTATATTCTCTGAATCCGATCCTTTAACTTCATGATAAGCAAAAATATCCACCTCATCAAACTTGCTATTTTTTATAAAATCCATCGTATCTTTAAACTCTTCCTCCGTCTCTGTTGGAAAGCCCGCAATAATTTGTGTTCTTAATCTTAAATAAGGATAAACTTCTTTCATGCGGTTGATAACTTCGTTAAGTTCCTCTAAATTAGAGGGTCTATTCATTAATTTTAAAATTCTTTTATTTCCCGACTGAGATGGTATCAAAATGCTTTTTATACGTTTTGTTTTTACTAGTATAACCATCTCTTCTTTGTATAGTATTATCCAACGGGGATGCATATCCTGTATATATTCTATTATAATTTTCTCGTTTTCTTTTAAAATAGCGCTCAAAAGTTCAGGAAAATTTAAACCAATATCCAATCCATAAGCGCCCGAATCGTTGGAAGCGATATTTATGCGATACTGGTTTTTTGACAACAGCTTCCTTAGTTCAGTTAATATAACCGGCATTGGTTTACTTTTTATTTTTCCGATAGCTTTTTTTATTTGACAATAGCTGCAATTTCCTAGACATCCTTCGGATATCCGCAAGGCAGAAAATTTATTATTAAAACCTATCCCATTTAGTAGTCCTTCAATTTCATTTTTTTTCGAAAAAGAAGACAAGCGACGATTTGCCTCTTTTGCTATTTTAAAAATAATTGTCCCTTTATTAAGGGTTGCTATTTTTTTTAAATCTCCTGCCAAAGAATAGCCCGGCTGTTGCATTACATTTGTTGCATCAGGAATATCTTTAAATTTTACCGGAAAATCAAAAAAAGTATCTAAACGTTCTATATCCTTTGTAATCAATGTGTTTCCGCTATAAACGCTTTTTAATCTTTCGGGATCCATGGCGGATAAGCAACCGTATACAAGAAGCTTTCCTTTAAACTTCTGGAAATCGCAGATGGCTGCAATGGCTTGTTCTTTCACAACTTTTGTCAACCCGCACGTTACCGCCACGATATAATCTGCTTCTTCTGGGGAAACCGCCTGTTCCAATCCGTTTGCGACAAAAAAATTACGTATTTTTTCGGCATCAAGCTGTCTTGTCGGGCAACCCCAACATTTTATAATAAATTTTTCCATAAACAAAAAATCAATGTGGATAGCGCCCCTATTCTTTGCAGCAGTTAATCACATATTGGACGATTTGTCCCAGTTTTCCCAAAATCCCTTTTTTGCTTTCGTCCTTTATATCTAATTGGGTTTCGCCGACTTTTTTAACCTCTCCGACATTAACCAGTTTCAAATTTATCCCCCAAAATAATGAATAAAGTTCGTAGGCTTTCTTAAAAAAATCTTCCGCCTCTTTCTTATTCCCTTTTGTAAGGGCTTTTGTGCCAACCTCTTCTAACCTCATAGAAGCCGACAATAAATGCTTTGAAATGCACCAAACCTCTCCCTCATACTCTTTTATAATTTTTTTCAACAGTTCTTTTCTCATCTCGCGGGCGGTATTCAACAAATCAAAATATTCCGGTTTGCCTGTTTTTGCCCCGGTAAAAAAGAAGTGCTCTTCAATGGAAATTAAATTCATTATAGCAATTGACAAGTCTTCATCGGAAGACAAATCCAATTCGCCCTTTTTACTGGCCTGGGTTTTTTTAATAAACTCTTCTATTTTATTTTTGTCTACGTTTAAATTTTCTTCCATAATTATATAAGCTTATATAAAATTAATAAATAGAATAACAAACTAGTTAATACTAAAACTACGACTGGTATAGCGACTTTTTGATATGGAAAAAAGGAATTCCCATTATTTTTTTTCTTTAAGTATAGATGCAGCCAATGGCTTAATAAAAAGATGGAAGTTCCCACGGCTGTGCCGAAAATTATTTTATCGATGCCAAAAATTTTGTTTAACGGATGCCCGGCAATTCCTGCATAATAAAGCGGGACAAATGTTAATAAATAATAAGCTAAAAAAATTACAACCGTGTCGTATGCAAAGCGCCAATTTTTTTTCTTCATTTCCGTTAAAGTCCACAAAACCATTGAGACCAACAAAGCCCCTATCCAAATTGACGAAACAGCATCGTCAATTCTCAGCCATCTTGAAAGCCCGAGCCCTGCTCCGATAGCTACAACACAAAGCGGACAAACCGCTTTTGCAAGACTCGCCCAAAAAAATCCGCTCAACAATAATCCTAAATATAAAATTTTTCTATTTGGTATTCGCTGCATTTTTTAAAAAATTTGGGACACAGCCTTCTATAAATTTTTTATATGAAGGGTGCAAGCTCATTTCATTACATCTTTAGTTTAAATAATTATGACTACTTTATTCCAGCCTGATCCTTCAGAAAATTTGGGACATCAACTCCGCCTATGTAACATTTGCCATTGCCGTCGTACAAAAATGGAACACCAACGCTACCCGAAGTTATTCCGCACTTTTGCGCCACTTGCCCCAAAAGCGCTGCGTTATTTTTATTATACCAAACTTCCATTCTTGTTATTTTCACCTTATCTTCAATCTTATTTTGACTTATAAAATCTTCCACATCTTTGCAATGGGGGCAACCTTGTCCATAAAACAAAACTATACCCTCGGGCAAAGGAGCGGGTTTTACAGGGCCTGAAAAAATACTTGCAAAAAAACCTGTCTGAAAACCCCAAAACAAAAAGCCCGCAAGGATTATTAATAAAATTGTAAGTATTATTGTTTTATCCATCCTATGATATCTTAATTAATATAATTCTATTAAATCACAAAAAATAATCGAAATCAATAACTCCTTGTGACGGGGGAATTATTTGTAGTTTTTCATCGAAAGCGAATTTAGGACAACGCTCACAGATGAAAATGCCATAGCCGCAGCCGCAATTGAAGGATTCAACAGCCAGCCGGTAAACGGGAATAAAACTCCTGCAGCAATAGGAATTCCAATTGTATTATAGAAAAATGCCCAAAACAGGTTTTGTTTTATTTTATTCAAAGTATATTTGCTCAAATCCATTGCTTTCACAACATCTCTCAAATCATCCTTTATTAAAACAATTTCCCCGGTTTCCATCGCAACATCTGTCCCGGAACCTAAAGCAATTCCCAGATCTGCCTGAACCAATGCCGGCGCATCATTAATTCCATCTCCCACCATTGCCACAATTTTACCTTCGTCCTGCAATTTTTTAATTTCATCTGATTTCCCTTGCGGCAAAACTTCAGCTAATACTCTGTCAATTCCAAGCTGTTTTGCAATCGCCTCACCCACCCTTTTATTGTCACCCGTAATAATCGCGACCAATTTTCCCATCTTATGCAAGATTTCTACCGCTTCTTTTGAATTTTCTTTCAAAACATCTGCAACCGCAATAATTCCCACAACTTTTTTGCCAACCGCTAAAATCATCGCTGTTTTGCCCTGGTTTTCAAGAACCGCCATTTCACCCTCAATAAGGTCGACTGAAATTTTGTTGTCTTTCATAAGCTTCCTGGTACCTAGCAGAATATTTTCTTTGTTCAATATGGCCTCAACCCCTTTGCCAGGAATTGCCTGGAAATTTTTGACTTCAGATAATTTAATCTTTTCTTCTTTTGCTTTGTCCACAATCGCCTGAGCTAAAGGATGCTCTGAATTTTTTTCCACAGAAGCCGCGAGTTGCAACATGTCTTTATCTTTTATCTTTTTGTCGAAAGAAATAATTTCTGTGACAACCGGCTCTCCTTTTGTCAGAGTTCCCGTCTTGTCAAAAACAACCATATTAACATCTTTAGCTATCTCTAAGGCTTTAGACGACTTTATTAAAATTCCTTTTTTGGCTGCTAATCCGGTTCCCATCATAACCGCTGTAGGTGTCGCCAATCCCAGCGCGCAGGGGCAGGCAATAATTAAAACTGCGACAAAAACTGTAAGTGCCGTAGAAAATTGGTGCGAAACTAAAAGCCAGATTATTCCTGATATCAAAGCAATAAGGATTACAGCTGGCACGAAATAAAATGAAACTTTATCGGCTAAAAGCTGGATTGGGGCTTTAGATCCCATAGCATCTTCAACTATTTTTATAATCTGGGCAAGCATCGTATCTTTGCCAACCCTGGTTGCTTTAAATTGCAAGACACCGGTCTTGTTTATTGTTGCCCCGATAACTTCATCACCTTTTTTCTTTTCAACCGGAATTGATTCTCCGGTAATTGCTTTTTCATCTACGCCGGAATATCCGTCTATAACAATTCCGTCAACCGGAATTTTTCCACCGGGCTTTACCAGAATAACATCCCCGACCTGTACCTCTGAAATTGGAATTTCCAATTCCCTGCCATCTTTTAAAATAGTAGCAATTTTAGGCTGCAGCCCCATTAAACTTTTTATCGCCGCTGATGTTCTGCCTTTTGTGATTGCCTGCAAATAATTTCCCAAAGAAATGAAAATCAGAATAAAAACAGCTGACTCAAAATAGAAGCTGTTCATTGAAACTTCTCTGCCAAAAGACAAAAGGATAAGGTTCGCCAAGCTGTAAAAATATGCCGCAGCCGTGCCTACTAAAATCAACGTATCCATATTCGGTCCTGCCTTCAATAATTTTTTAGCCCCTGACTGCCAAATATTAAAACAGACCAAAATAACAGCAGTTGATAAAACTGCCTGTATATATAAGCCATATGCATCAAAAATTTTAGGCATAAAAAGTCCAAACATGCCTCCCATAACCATATAAATTACCGGCAGCCCAAGGATTAAAGACAAAATAAATCTCGCTTTCAGTCTTCTGACTTCATTTTCTTTTTCCATTTTATTGTGGTCGTGGCCCGACATCATATCCATTTCGTCGGTATTATCTGATGATTTGTATCCTAAATCTTTAATGCTTTTTTTTATCTCTTCTATCTGTATTTCTGCAGGATTATATTCTAAATAGAGTTTTTCAGAAGCAAAATTAATGGAAGCTGAAATAATCCCCTTTTTCTTTTTTAAATCGTGTTCTATGATTGCGGCGCACGAGGCGCAATCCATTCCCTGAATTTTCAATATTGTTTTTTGATCCATAATTATGAGTGAGGGAGGAGTATAAAAATTTATTTTTACACTCCGACCGAATGATTAACTATATAAATGGTGAAGCCATTTCTATCTTATTTTAATTTATTTAGTTCTTCCAATATTTTTTCTAAACCTAATCCGTACATTTTGCATACGTCGCCGATTTTCAGTTTGTCAATTTCCAATGGAGCCATCGGACAAGACAAACACGGCACGCCGTTTTTTGCCAAAATTTCATCAGCTCCTTTTTTATCCAGTATTTTTTCTAATGTTGTTTTTGATGTTATTTTTGCCATTTTTTTATACCCTTCTTACAAAACATTGCAGAAGGATGTTATTTAATAACCTCTATTGTACCCCTAATCATTCCCATGGTACAGCTAAATCCATATGTGCCGGGGGTTTGCGGAGTAAATTCTTTTGTCGAAACCTGCCCAGGGGCTAAAACAATCTCGCCATCAAATAAACTATTGGAAACAATAGCTCCATTGCAACCCAATGAATTGCTTCCGGTAATTTCCCATTTTACAGGAACCCCGGCTTTTACTTTGAAATAATTCGGGCTGTCTCCTGAACCCGAAGCCGTCATTTTAATAACTTGTTCTCCGTCGATAATCGGAGGCAAATCATTTTGATTCACATTGCTGACTTGCACCTGGTTCTGGTTTAAATTAATTCCGGTAAATCCCAAAACAGTTGCTTGGTTTGACATGTTAAAGAGAGCAAAAAATAAAACTAAAAATCCTGCCACTTTGGAAAATCTTTCAGCTAAATGAGGCTTTGAATTAAACTTCACAGAAGAGAGTCCGATAAAGAAAAGCACCGGAATTGTTCCTAAGGCAAACGCCCCCATTATTAATGCTCCTTGTAATACATTACCAGAAAGCAAAGCTAAACTCTGGGCAGTGATTGTAAAGCCGCAAGGCAAAAAGAAAGTTAAGGCTCCCATTATAAAGGGCATATACTTTCCCTGAAAATTATTTTCGTTGGCGATATATCTTGTCGCAGATTTTGGAGGTGTAATTTGAAACTTTCTGAAGCCTTTAACCCCAAGCATCTGTAATCCTAAAGCAATCATCAGTAGTGAAACTGCAATGACCAAATAACCGGTAATTTGAGGGGAAATTTGGAGCCTGCTTCCTATTAATCCCAATGCCCCGCCCAAAACAATGTAAGAAGCCAGTCTGCCGGTGTTGAACATTATATGGGGCTGAAGTTTTTTTGATGTTGGCTGGTCGTTTGAATAAAGGTTGCTCCATTGTTTTGACATGGATAGAACAATCCCTCCAACCAATGCGGCGCAAGAAGACATTCCGGCCAAAAGTCCGAATCCAAGAAATGTAAGCAAAGAAGATGATGAACTCAAGCTGAGAAAATTAGCAATCCCCATTTTGTCTAAAATCAGAAAAGCAATGATTATAAAAATTGCTATATTAAATGCGACCAAGGTTGGGTTGTCCCCGTTTCCCTGTTCTTTTTTTTCTTCGGACTTATTGTTTTTTGCCTTATTATTTAAATCAGAAAATGTATAATTTTCTTCATTAAAAAGTTTGTTTAATCTTTCAGGATTCGGTCTGTCACCATCGTATTCTATTATAACTTCCCCCTTGGTTGTGGAAGCGTCGACAGATTTTATATTCGGAAGATCTAAAAGCTTTTTCTCAATTAAAATCTCGCATGAAGCACAGTGCATTCCTTGCACCTTATAAATATGTTCTTTTGCCATTTTATTTATTGAACAGCTTTGTTACCTTTAATATTTCCTCTGTCATCTGGTGCTTTTTTCTCTCATTTTTTGACGCCATGGCGTTTTTAAAGCAGGAATTCAAATGGTTTTCCATCAGCATTTCATGGGCAGACCTTAAAAGCCCGATAACAGCCAAATTTTGCTGCATAATATCCATGCAATAAACATTTTTCTCTGTCATATCTATTATTTTTCCTAATAGGCTATGAGCTTTTTTAAAACTAATCAGTGCTTTTTCTTTGTTTGAATTCATGAGTGAAGCGAATAAATTCATCCTGACATTTAGATAGATATATTATTATTCATTATCTAAATGGAAGGACGTACTTTATGCGTCATTTTATTATTAATTATTATACCCATACCTGAGGTATAGGTATATGCTATCAGAAACAAAGACCCTTGTCAAGAGGGACCCGAAATTCTACTCCATCACTCCCCCATCCAAAGCTATTAGTAGAATTCCGTATTGTATTTAGTTGACATATTTGTTTTTATAATGTATAAGAATGGCAGAGTGCAAGGCGGTGCACTTTCTCACCCGCCGCTTGTTCTTTTTGTTCAAAGGAGGACGTGCCGTGATAGAAGCATTGAGATTGTTCCTCATCTCTTGCATTTTTCTTTTTGGGATAGGAGGAATGTTGGACAACGATACGCTGATGATGGCTTCTTTATTTGCGCTGGCATGGGTCGGTTTGCCGATGCTTTTCATTTCGACCGGGTGGATGGAAAAAAGAGGTGGTCGGTTCTGGATTTTCTTCTGCGTGGGTATACTCTTGGCATTTTGGGAAGCTAATATATTTGTTTTCGCATTTTCAACCGTCGCATGGATAATAATTGAGGCGGTGTACCTCCTGGCGAAACCCGCTTGGCCGCGTGTATTATAACGCGGCTTTTATTTTACATTATCACTCCCCCGCCCAATAGTTCTTTGCCTTTATAAAAAACAGCTGACTGGCCGGGCGTAATTGCCTTCTGGGGTTTCACAAAAATAACTTTTACTTTGCCTGCCCTGAGCGAAGCCGAAGGATTTTTTCCGGTATTTAAGATTTTAGCCTTGGTAAAATCGCTTTTGTACCTTATTTTAACCTCTGCGTTCAAGGGTAATTTTTTAGGCAAAATCCAGCTAACATCGCCCGCAACTAATTCTTTTTTATTTAAGTCTTTCCGGTTTTTAGAAACAATTAGGATATTTTTCTTGAAATCTTTATCAATAACATAATATGGCCCCTGGGGAATTTCCAACCCCTTCCTTTGGCCTATTGTATAAAACCATAAACCCCGATGTTCACCCAAGGTCTTTCCTGACTTATCTATAATTTTACCCGGCTTTGTTTTTAAATACTTTCTTAAAAATTCATTAGTCGTGTTCTTTACCCCCACACCATAACAAGCACAACTTCCGTTGGTTTGTAAATTTCTCTGATGTTCTTGTTTGGTGTGAGGGTGAATAAAACACACCTCTTGTGATTCCGGCGTTTCTGCCGTTGGCAATTTAAATTTTTTAGCTAATTTCCTTACTTCCGGTTTTACATATCCGCCGACTGGAAATAAAACGTGGTTTAATTGTTTTTGATCTAACTGCCACAAAAAATATGACTGGTCTTTTTCTTTGTCTGCGCCCTTCAATAGTTTTCCGTTTTGTATCCTTGCATAATGTCCTGTGGCAATAAAATCAGCGCCGAGCGATAAAGCCTTTTTTATTAAGAATCCGAATTTGATTTCTTTATTGCAAACAACGCAGGGATTAGGAGTATTTCCTTTTTTATATTCCTTTAAAAAATAATCGACAACTTTCCTTTTAAATTCTTTTTCCACATTCAACACATAAAAAGGAATGCCAATCTTTTTAGCAACTGATCTTGCTAATTTTTCTGACTCAACAGAACAGCACCTGTTTTCGCCAGCTTGCCCTGAGCCCGTCAAAGGGTCTTTCCAAAATTTCATAAAAACCCCTATTACATCAAAACCGGCCCGCTTTAAAAGAGCCGCTGCCACAGAACTATCGACACCGCCTGACATTGCCACTACAACCCTTCGGCTTCGCTCAGGGCCTCCGGCTTTTATTTTACTTTTCCCATTTTTCATATCGCTTCTCTATGATATCTTTTGATTTTTTAATAATTTCGTGTTTCTTTTCTAAACCGGCGGGGATTTCTTTCTTTGACTTTAAAAAATAATCGTAAACCGCTTCAACCAAAGCATCAACTGCCAGAACAGAACAATGATATTTTATTTTCGGCAAACCTCCCAAAGATTCTATAACATTATCTTTTGTGATTTTTAATGCTTCTTTTATAGTCTTTCCTTTTACTAAATCTGTGATAATAGAGCTTGTTGAAATTGCTGCTACGCAGCCAAAAGTCTCAAACTTTATGTCTTTGATAAAATCTTCTTTCTTTTTATTTTGGACGACTTTAATATAAAGCCACATTACGTCTCCGCAAACGATATTGCCCACTTTGCCTATCCCGTCAGCATTTTTTATCTTTCCGTAGTTGTGCGGATTCTTAAAGGTCTCCATAACTTTCGGAGTATATAAGCCCGCACAAGTATTAATTTTTTTTGTATTTTTTTTTGCCATATATTGATATTTCTCTTATTTTTTTAATTATGCTGAGCAAAAGCAAAACTTTTACAGCCTTTTATATATTTTTTATACGAAGGGTGCAAGCTCGTTATCAATAGTTTATTTTTTATACGGAGAAATGTCTCTAATTTTTTTGACTATTCCCGGTAGAACCTTTATTAATTGATCAATTTCTTTTTCTGTTGTGAATCTTCCCAAAGAAACCCTTAAAGACCCGTGAGATTCCTGCGGTTTTAGACCTAAAGCCATCAAAACATAACTCGGCTCCAATTTAAAAGACGAACAGGCAGAACCTGTAGAGCAAGCAATGCCTTCCAAGTCCAGCCGCATAATCAATGACTCCCCTTCAACAAATTCAAACCAAAAGTTTGCATTATTGGGCAATCGATTTTTAGAGTGGCCATTTAAGTGAGAGTTGGAAATTTTTAAAACACTCCTTATCAATTTGTCTCTCAATTTTATCAATCTTTTTCCTTCCGCCGCCATTTCCTTTTTGCATATTTCAGCTGCCTTGGCAAAACCAACTATTGCCGGGACATTTACCGTGGAACTCCTCAACCCGTTTTCTTGCCCTCCGCCATGCAATAAGGGCACAAGTTTTATCCCCTCTCTTACATACAATAAGCCTGCCCCTTTTGGCCCATATATTTTATGGGAACTCGCAGTCAATAAATCAACATTCATTTTTTTAACATCAATAGGTATTTTACCCAATGATTGCGAAGCGTCAGTGTGGAAATAAACTTTCTTCTCACGGCAAATTTTTCCGATTTCAGTTATATTCTGTATTGTGCCGATTTCATTTGAAGCATGCATCACAGAAACCAAAATTGTGTCAGGCCTAATTTCCCTCTCAACATCTTTTGGGTTTACCATCCCGTATTTATCTACCGGAATCTTTGTAACCCTAAATCCTCGCGAAAGCCATTTGGCTGTTTCCATAATGCACGCGTGCTCAATTGAGGAAATTATAATATGCCTGGCACGGCTTCCTTTCGGCATATTGAAAGCGAGCCCTTTAAAGGCGAGATTATTGCTTTCCGTTGCTGATCCGGTAAAAATTATTTCATTCGGATTGGCATTAATCAAGTCGGCTAAAACTTGCCTTGATTGGTCTAAAGCAAATTTTGCCTCCTGACCGAAAGAGTGCAGAGACATTGTATTGCCGAATTTTTCCGAAAAATAAGGCTGCATCTCTTTTAAAACCCTTTTGTCGACAGGCGTTGTGGCCGCGTAATCTAAATATATTTTTTTCATGATATTAAATCTGACAATGTCATTGATTTTAATGTTTTATTTATTGCCACATCAATTTTTCTCCAAACATTTTTAGTTAAACATTTTTTGGACTTTCCGCAGAAGCTGCAGTCCACAGCCGTGGTATTTTCTAAGGCAGAAACAATATCTTTTGCAGTGATTCTTTCGGGATTTCTGGCTAAAACATACCCGCCTTGGATCCCCTTTTTAGCCTTCACTAATTTTACTTTTTCAAGTTCAGACATTATCTTTTCTAAAAAATCAAAGGGAATACTCTCTTTTCCCGAGATATCTTTCAAAGAAAAAAACTCTTTGCTGTCTTTTTTAGCCAGATAAACCATTGCCCTCAACCCATATTGCGATTTTTTAGATACTTTAAACATAGAAGAGTTATCTCAGACAATTTAAAAGCCGACAATTCTTGTCGGCTTTATCTTATCAGACAGAAGATGCCATGTCAACCCCTGCTTTTCTTTTTTGCTGCGTCCCGTAATTCTCTTATGGAAAGACCTAAAAATATCGCCAATAATAAAAACGTGTTTAAAGGGGCCAGCCAAAAAGGAAAATCTTTACCGAAGGCTTCTAAAACCATAGTTCCTCCCAAAACTCCGATAGAATACATTGCCCCGTTTTTTAAATAAGCAAATTTTGCAATTACATCTGTCCCCCTGACTGTAAATTCCCTGACTATATAGGCGCCCAAGCCATTCCCCAAAAATATCAGGGGTATCAAAATGGTAAAGGCAAATGCTCCGATAACTCCATCTATTGAAAAAGTGGCATCAAGAATTTCCAAATATAAAATTTTGCTCCAGGCTGATACATGGCTTGACATTAACTGTTTTTCTTTTTCTTCGGCGTTCTTTTTAAAACCATCTGTAATAAAAAATGCCGTAGATCCTATGGATGCTGACAACGCTAAAATAGGATTTATTTTCAAAGCGAAATAAATCACAGCCATAAAAAACAGGGAGGCTATGGCATAAAACCATACAGATTGCCTGTGTATGAATTCTTCAACTAAAAAAGCATACTTTTTCTCTTCCATAAAAAGCCAGCTCAAAAATACTAAAAACAAATAGACTCCGCCGGCTAAAATCAAAAGGGGCTGGGATTTTTCCACATAAGCGTTAATTTGGTCTGTGGGATGAAAAACAAAACCTATCACCTGCATAAAAGAAAAACTTGGATTAGCTAACCAAACAATCAAAAAGGGCAGCATCCCCCTTACTACAACTACAGCGATTAAAAGACCGAATGTTAAAAAAATCTTTCTATATTTTTCCGGTAATGTTTTTAAAACGTGGGCATTAATAATTGCATTATCAACGCTGGAAATAACCTCAAAAAGGCACAAGCCGAATATTACAACTAAAATTTGTACTATATCCATAGTTTATATGTTTAAACTTTTTTTATTTCTTTTTGTTAGAGAAAAAGAATATATAAATTATTTCCAATATTCCAATGGTGTTTAATATCAGCAATGCTATAAACCATGGCTCGCTACCGTTCCTAGCAGCTTTCCACAAAGCTATGCCCTTCCAGCATATAGTCCAAATTGCTAATATCGTGAATAATAAAACAACCCAAGGATTATTAAACCAATGCGCAAAACTTAAAAGTTGTAATTCTTTTTGTGTCATTTATAAGGTCAGATAAAATTCTTCGGATTTTAATTTCGCCAAAGCAAAATTATTTAACCCGATGAATTTTAAATTAGTTAATAATTAATTTCTGAATTTATTAATTTCATATCCTGCAACTCCGAAGGCTACGGAAACATTCAGAGATTCTTTAGAGCCGCGCATCGGCAAAAAAATGATTTTATCCGATTTTTGCAATATTTTTTTAGAGATTCCTTTCACTTCATTGCCGACTATCAAAACCAAAGGGAACTGTGGCTTGAATTCATCGTAAGAAATCGCTTTTTTATACCGTTCTAAAGCAACTATCTGAATTTTATCTTTTTTTAGCTTATCAACCAGCCGTCCAATTTGTTTATAATGTTCGAAAGGAATTCTCTCTTCTGCGCCTAAAGCGGTTTTGGAAATCTTGTGGTGCGGCGGCTTGCCGGAAATACCGCATAAAAATATTTTTGAAACTCCGAGCGCATCTGCTGTCCTGAAAATTGAACCGATATTCTCCAAGCTCCTTATATTGTCGCAGATTACGTAAAACTCTTTTTCCATTCTTTAATTCTATATTTTTTATCTAAAAAAACAACCCCATAAGGGGCTATTTTTTAGAGATTCTAACTATTTTAGCAGCAAGGTTCTTTTGGCATCATAGCTTGGGTTACGAAATGCTTCCGAACTATTTTATTTTGGTTTTCGGGCGAGACGAAGTAAAAATTTTAAGGAATACTGATGAAAGAAGTCTGCCGAAGAATTTTTACAAAGTCGTAGCCAAAACCAAAATATAAAGAGTTGAAGGCGTTTCGTAATTTAAGTTATTATATATTCAACTCTCTCGCCATATTCCTGTTTTTTCCCTTTGTGCCACTGTTGCACCGGCCTGATATAGCCGACTACCCGGGAGTAAACTTCACACGGCTGAAAGTTAGTTAATGATTTATTTTTTTCAAAACATTCATTGCATTTGAAAATATTTATTTTTTTATCTCCATTTGCATATTCAAGATATACCCCATTTTTAATCTCATCATTATCTATCAATATTTCCTTTGTGCAGTCATGACAAATATTTTTATTTCCTGCCTGCGCAAGCAGGTCCGCATTGTTTGCAAATTCCATAAAAATTGATTTTAAAATTATTAATTTTTCCGACCTTTGTTTTTCTGTTTTTTAACACTCCGCAATGGGAACATTCATCATAAACATCAAAAACATTCCCGCATTTTTCGCATATAAAATGCGCGTGGTCTGAAACATCGGCGTCAAAATGCACGTTATCTTTAGTATCTATAGCCAGAACTTCTCCTTTTTCCTTAAAATTATTTAAAACTCTGTATACGGTCCCCTGGCTTATATTCGGCAGTTTTTTCTTCACTTCTTTATATACGATTTCCGCCGACGGATGCGTTTTAACGCTTCTTAAATAGCCGGAAATGAAACTCTTCTGTGCAGTCATTCTTTCCTTTTTTGCATTGGTCATTTATTTCTGAGACTTGCCGGAGAAATATTGTCCCTTTAATATCCCTCCGTCAAGTCTCGTTCGGTTAATCTTATTAATAACTGTTCCTTATTGCATTTTATTACTAACAAATAAGTGTGTCAAGCAGTACTCCTGTGGATAACTTTTAAATTTTTCCGTCTTTTATTTTTTGTCAGACCTTTTCTCAAAATATAATTTTCACAAAAAAAGCGACGCTTACGCACCGCCACAAACATTAAGCAGCTCTTGCTGCGATCTCTTGTCGGGGATGAGGTTGAGGGTAACAGCCATTGTAGCACGAAGGCATGCTGTCAAAAGCAACAGTGTGAAAGGACTTCCCGCAGTTACAAACCCAAATGGTCGAACCGTGTCCAGTTGCTAACTGACTGCCGCTATCGCCTCCGCAGTAAGGACAGCCAAATTCTGAAAGACTATTAACTGTAATTACAATGTCTTTGGTGCCGTGCAAAAAGCTCTTGAACGCCATAACCGATCCTCCTCAAATCAAGGTTCAAAACTACCGGAAAATCCAGCAGCAATCCCATGTTCTTGTCTAGGGATTTGTTAATATTAATCATTTTTATTTCTTGTGTCAATAATTAAATTTCTCCTTTTTTGATTTTAGTTCTTATGTCTTCAACAAAAGTGTTGAAGTAATAAAGATTATGGAAAGTCAAAAGCTTCATACCAGTTATCTCCCCCGCTTTCAACAAATGGCAAATGTAATCCTTTTTATAATTTAAGCAAACATTGCAAATGCAGTTTTTATCCAGTGGCTCGCGCTTTTTTAAAAATTTTGTTTGTTTTAAGTTCAGTTTGCCTTCGGAAGTAAAAGCAATCCCGCGCCTTGCATAATGTGTCGGCACTGTGCAATCAAAAGTATCCACCCCGGATTTTATAATCAGTTCCATATCTTCTAAATATCCTACTCCCAAAAGATGCCTTGGCTTTTTTTCCGGCAATTCATCAACAACCCATCCCACCATTTTATGCATTTCTTTTTTATCATTTCCAAATTCTCCGCCGATCCCAAACCCGTCAAAATCCAATCCTCCGATAAATTTTGAGCTTTCAAGGCGTAAATCTTTAAATCTAGATCCCTGCACAATGCCATAAAGCGCCTGTTTAGATTTTTTTGCTTGCCCTGAGCCTGTCGAATGGGCCTTCAAACAGATTTTTGCCCATCTATGAGTTTTTTCCAGCGACTTTTTCACATAGCTAAAATCAGCTAATGGGGCTGTACATTCATCAAAAGCAAAGATAATATCAGCTCCCAGCTTTTCCTGTATTTTTATTGATTCTTTGGGCCCCAAAAATAATTCGTCTCCATTTATCGGCGAGCGGAAAACCACACCGTCATGATTTATTTTTATTTTTTGCGGCTGTGCATTTTCTTTTATAGCCTCTCCTCTTTCTTGTTCTTTTTTTAAGATTTTACTTCCCAATCCAAAATCAGTTCCAAATCCTAGGGAAAAAACCTGATAACCGCCTGAGTCGGTCATCAATGGTTTTTTCCAATTCATAAATTTTTGCAATTTTCCGGCCTTATCTATAATTTTTTCTCCGGGTTTCAAATGCAAATGAAAAGTATTGGCAATTAAAATCTGCGATTTTGTTTCTTGGACCTCTTTGCTGTCTAGTGTTTTTACAACTGCCTGGGTAGCAACAGGAACTAAACACGGGGTTTCAACAACTCCGTGGTCAGTTTCCAAAAACCCCAACCTTGCCCTGCTGATTTTTGATTTTTTTAGTATTTTGAAGTTCATGGCTGAAAAATGTCTCCTGTTCGGCCGTCGATTGACAATTTAACCGAAGTTATCGTCGGAAATTGCATAAGAGTTTCACTGATCTGAGCCGTCCTAGCTGCCATACTGCAAGAACCCCCACCCGACTCAGTTGCCTCATTGAAGTCGGCTCTGGCCTCACCATTGACGATTGAAATGCTGTTTAGTTTACTACCCACTGGAATGCTGGTAAAAAATCCTGCTGTTTTCTCCGCATCGGCCGGACCCTTCAAAAGTTCATTTAATGCAGCCTCTGCGACGGCTGCAGTTTTGGGTATTTCTCTCTCTACTGCAAAAACTTTATTACAAGAAATTTGTGGGTCCATTATATTATTATTAAAATAAACTTTTATATTAATATTTTCCGCAGAGCTTTTCAGCAACTTAATAGGTAAAACAAATTCTTTGTTTTTATCCGGTAGGCCGCTGGGATTTTCATTATGGAAAACAAGCGATCCCGATTGAGGTGCCGATGCTTGGAAAGTTAGAGTGGTTCCAAAATTAGTCGGGAGCGTTGTCCACTCGGTGGTGGCGGTCAAAATCCCTATCGCTAATTCTTTCCCGCTGCTGTCTAATAATTTCACTGTTCCAACCTGACCCTCAAAGCCAGCCCAACCGTTTCCATTAACCATACCTGTAATTTTTAAAGGTGAAGATACTTCCTCATTTGCTTTCGGTGAAATTATTTGTATGTCCTCAACATTCGGTGCTTGGCCGGTTTTTGTTGATTTGGCCGGCATCAACATTAAAAAACCGAGCAATGCTACGATTATTATCGCTAAAATTATCACTAACAAAATTTCTTTTTTCATATCTTTATAATACATTTTAAGATTAAAAAGAGAAAGACTTGAGTCTTCACCCTTCCGCCAATATTTTATACAATCATATCAGAAAATTGTGAATTTGTATATTTTCCAATAAAAATACAACCAAAAGGGGTGAAAACTTGACAGGGATAGATAAAAGGAGTATAATAAAATTACTAATAAGTCAAGTATCTTAGCACTAGACTTGTTGCTTAATAATTTTCGAATCGAAACGAAGAAATTTTGAAACGAAAATTGTAAGAAATGAGGAGGCATATATGACAAGGGAACTATATGCTGACGAATTTCTTACAATTTGCAGTCAAAATTTCGAGTCACAGCCGAAAGAATTATTAAGCAACAAGTCTAAGAAAGTAGAACGACTATTAGAATTAAAAGGTCGTTTTACTAGTCAAAAAAAGAAATAACCTTCTATAAATTCTTTATAAGAAGGTTACAAGAACAAAATGTTCGACAAAAACAATAACAGCAGAGGTTTCGCTCCAAGAGAGATGATCAAAGGAAACTGGAAATGCTCCGAATGCGGAGTAGAAATTACAGAACTTCCTTTTGAACCAGCTGCAGACAGACCAATCTATTGCAGAGAATGCTGGTCAAAAAAGAGACCTCCAAGATTCAGCAGATAATTTTTGCTAATCAAAACAAAAAACCGCTCAACGCGGTTTTTTGTTTTAGTATTTCTATTTCTTCTCTAACTTCATAGAGATAGCGGCCAGATAGATAGCTGACAGACCCACCAGAATATAAATCAATGCTACAAGCCATGCAACTGAACCGAAGATTGCAGTTACAAGGTTAAATCCGAGCGCCACTAACAGCCAGTTCAAGCCACCAATAATGACTAAAACAAGTGCTATTGTGTCTAATGTGCTTAATTTCATAGATTCGATTTTTACCCTGTCAAATTAAAACCTGTTTATTTGACTGGGCGAATTTTTACTTTTAAAAACCGACCTTTCCTTTATTATATCACAAATCACCTTGTCAAGCCCGTCAATTGACTATATTTATTTTCACTTCGTCTCCCAATTTTATTCCAGTTTTGCCGGATATGCCGGCGTTAATTTCTAAAACATACTTTGCTTTCGCTGAAGGGTTGATAATAGGACAAACCAGGCTTTTGCATGGCTGGACATCTTGGCTGATAAAAACAACCTGCCCTGAGGACATTCTGCTGAGCTCAGTCGAAGCCCCTGCCGAAGGGCTTTCCTTTATCCAAATCATATCTAACGGAATCAAGGTATTTTTCATCCAAAAAGGATAAACTCCTTCTTTGTCAAAAATAAAAAGCATGCCCTTATTTTTGCCTAATTCCGTCCTATTCATTAATCCTTTATCTCTTTCAGCTTCTGTTTTTGCCAATTCAACGGAGAAACAAGCCTCGGAAGCCTCTCCCTTAAAGCACACTTGATTCTGCAGGTTTTGTTGCGAAGTTGGCGATAACAGGATTCCGGCAAAATGAAAAGACAAATAAATTAAAACAACAACGGCGATTATCAGCAATATTATTTCCAAAGACATTTTCATTTTATTGCATATTTTTATATAGCCAAATTCTTGGACTTTTTCCGTAATAATTTTCTATCTTGCCAAAAACTTTAAATCCGTTTTTTTTATAAAACTTTACGGCTCCGGCTCTAAATGTGAACACACACAACAATCTTACTTTTTTATCTTTACAAATTTTCTCTAGGTTTTTCAGCATTTTTGTTCCATACCCCTCTCTTTGAAATTTTGGAGAAATAGCAAAATAATCCATCCACATAATATCTTTTGGGTCTTCATAATCATAATACAAACCGGAAACTCCGATTATTTTTCCGTCTGAAACTAAAACATAATAATTTGGGTTTAATGGCTTTATTCCGGGAGCTAAGGAAAATTCCATTACTTTTTTTGCTTCTTTTCTGTTAGAGCTTGCTTCGGTTTCTAAAACTATTTTAAGGCAGGCCGGGATATCTTCTTTGTGCAAATTTCTAATTATTATTTTCATATTTTTATTTTAATCTGCTTTTTATTTTATCGCTGTTTAATTCTCTGAGCGCGTCATTAGCTATCCATTTTGCTGGCTTTGATTCAATTTTTTGAATTTCTTTAGCCAGTTTTATGGCCTGGGCATTCAAATATATATTTCTCTTGCCTATGCCACGCAACGCCCAATTCACAGCTTTTTTTACAAAATTTCTTTCATCGGTAGAGGCTTTTTTAATTAATGGAAAAAATGCCAAAAAATCTTTATCCTTCATTTCTTTGTCGTGCGATGCAATTGCCGCCATTAAAGCAAAAGCTGTTCTTTTAACAAATTCTTCTTTGGCCGTGGCAAATTCTGGAATTTGGTTTTTCGCCATTCTTGATTTATCAAACAAATTCATGCAGACTTGGTCGCAAATATCCCACGAATCAAAATCACTAACCCATTTCTTAATTTGGCTGAGTGTGAGCCTTTCTTCATCATCAACCATGCCTGCCAAAAGCCTGGCCTCGTGAATTTTATAATCCCAAAGCCTTAATGCCAATTCGTGATTTTTTTTAACAATCTTCGCAATTTTTCTAAGTTCCGGAATCGGCACACCATAAACTGCTGTCTTTGGCCTTATGCCAAACCTCGCCATTCCTTCAACATTTGCCGGATTTTTTAACGATTCCAATTTTTTTACAATTTCTTCACAATGCATATATTTTATTGTACAGCCTTTTATATATTTTGTATACGAAGGGTGCGAGAACAAAAAACCGGCTTTTTGCCAGTTTTTTGATAGATTTCTGCTTGCCCCGTAGTGAAATTTGACTTTTTCCGCGATATTTTAACGGCTCAACGGCGTTGAGCCGTTAAAATGATGTCAAATTTCTACTACCGGGGTCATCTTTTTCTTTTGTTAAGTTTTGTCCTATTTCTTTTTTTGATTCTCCTTGCGACCCTTACCATATTTAAATGAGTTGCCATATTTTTTACTTGCACCCTTCCTATAAAAATTTTATAGAAGGCTGTTTTATTAATTTTATTTTTTACCGCGCTAAGACCTTTAAACCTACAATGCTGAACTTCGTAGACGATATACGAACTTTTTTAACGGCTATTTAGGTTTCTATACCAATCGACGACTCTTTTAAAAAGGGCTGGATCTAATCTTTTTATTTCTTCAGCCCAACCCCTTACTACTTCTAATTCCTGTCTGAAATTATCCCGCGATAATCGAAAATTTACAAATGATAAATAATCTTCCTGCCGGATATCTTCAGGAAGCTCGGACACTTCGATAAGCAATCCTTTTAACGATTCATATACTTCTTTTTCAGAACCTGTAAGTTTTTTTATTTTTTCAAAATTTTCTATTGCAGACGGAGGATACCCAGAAAGCACCCCAAGCTCCGCATCATTAAACGTCTGCAAGGCGGTTTCAATCCTCTTTGCAACATCCTCTGTCCTGGCGATATAAAATTCTTGAGCTGTCTTTTTACTGTTAGGTAACTTTTCCTTTTTTCCTAATAACCCAACTAATCCTAAATCTTTTAATGACTGCTCAAAGTCTTTTTTTCTATCCGAATAAATTTTAACATATGTGGCTTGCTTTAAGTTCTTTAAAATAAGCATTATATCTACCTTATCAAAATCCACCAAGGGAAGCCCCTCTATTTTTTCAACATTTCCCCGCTCTTCTTCGGATAGATTAATTTCGGGACTAGATTCTAAATTTATTTTTTCCATATTTACACTTAATTTATATGCGTCTCGGTCTCTCGAAACCGAGCACTAGACTGCTGCGGGACTAGGACTCGAACCTAGATACCATGCTCCAGAGGCATGTGTCCTACCATTAGACGATCCCGCAATGTTACACTTCTAAATATTTTCTCACAACTATAAAACTGGATATTATGCCTACGCCGGCTCCGAAACCTAATTGTATTAATACAAAAATCCACCAATTAGTCAAGAAATATGAGAATATATCAAAACCCGGCAGAACAGGAGATATTTGCGGCGACAGAAAATAAGCGGATATTCCCGAAATCAAAAAACAAATTAAAAATGCTATGATTCCGTAAATTATTCCCTGGATTACGAAAGGTCCCCGGATAAACCAGTTAGATGCGCCGACTATTTTCATGGTACTGATTTCCTCTTTTGAATTTTCTATGGCAAGTTTTATTGTGTTGAAAACAACCAATATCGCAACAAAAATTAAAACTATCCCCAATATAAGACCAAATGTATTTACATTTGAAATAATCGAATAAACTTTCTCAATAATATCTTTTTTTTGCGAGAAATCCACGCTATCAATAAGGTTGCTGAAATCTGATGTCTGTAAAATGGTTGCAACTTCCGCATATTGTGAAGGATCGCCATTGGTTGTGATATTTAAAGACGGCAAAAATGGATTATCTCCCACCTCTTGCAAGGCTTGGGACAAAACTGCATTATCTTTGTGCACTTTATTAAAATATGCCAATGCCTGGTCTTTTGAAACATACTCAACACTTTTTATATTCGGGGATATTTTCAAAATTTCGGCTTTCACATTAAGGATATCCTGTTCTTGCGTTCCGTCCTTAAAATAAGCAGTTATGTCTATTTTGTCCTGGATTTTAGAAGTCAGATAACCAGCTATTCCTTGAAAAAAGAAAAGACTGGTCACAAGCATAATTGTCACAGCTAAAACAAAAATAGCTGCAACGGATATTCCTTTGTTCCTGCTGAAATCATTAAATGCAAATTTTACAACACGATTAAAATTAGTGAACATATTGCCGAAAATTTTAAATTTTATATGATAAACCTTCCCTCTGCCTCGTCTCTTAATATTTTTCCGTTTTCTATGGTAACGACTCTTTTTCCTAATTTATTTATTATTTCTCTGTCGTGCGTGGCCAAAATAACTGTTTTGCCCGCCTTATTTATTTTCTGCAAAAGCAAAATCACTTCATAGCTGTTATACGGATCAAGATTCCCTGTCGGCTCATCAGCGATAATAATATCGGGATTATTCACAAAAGCCCTGGCGATTGCCAATCTTTGCTGTTCGCCGCCTGAAAGTTGGTTTGGGAAATTATTAATCTTGTTTTCAAGCCCGATAACTTCTAAAACTTTGGGGACTTCTACTGCTATTTCTTTATTCTCTCTGCCCTCAACCTGCATAATGTAGGCTACATTTTCATAAACGGTTTTTTGGGGCAATAATTTATAATCCTGGTGGATAACTCCTATTTTTCTTCTTATTTCCTGAATTTGAGAAGAATTTGCATTATTCAAATTTACATCTTTAAAATAAACTTCTCCGGAAGTAGGAACCTCCAGCCCCAAAATCAAATGCACCAAAGTTGATTTGCCTGCGCCCGATTTGCCGACAATAGAAACAAACTCCCCTTCTTTTATTTCAAAAGAAATATCTTGCAAGACAACTGTGTCGCGCGGATAAATTTTTGTTACATTATTAAATTTAATCACTTGATTTTAATTCTGCTTCTATAAATTCATCTAATTTTCCGTTTAATACCCCCTCTGTGTCAGATGTCTCATATTGCGTTCTTAAATCTTTTACCATCTTATACGGATGTAAAACATAAGACCTTATCTGGTTCCCGAAACGCACTGAAATATTTTCTCCTTTTATTTCTTTAATTTCTTTTACGTGCTGTTCTTCTCGCAATTGATATAGCTTTGAAATTAAAATTTTCATTGCATTGGACTTATTTTTGCCTTGCAATCTTTCTGTTTGAGAGGCTGCCACAATTCCCGTAGGAATGTGTGTTATCCTGACTGCCGACTCTGTCTTATTCACATATTGCCCGCCGGGACCCGAAGCCTTAAACGTATCGATTTTCAAATCTTCCGGTTTAATCTCCATTTCACTTTCATTTTCTTTTATCTCCGGCAGAATATTTACCAGGGCAAAAGAAGTATGCCGAAGTTTTTGCGCGTTAAATGGAGAAATTCTGACCAATCTGTGGACTCCCGATTCTTTTTTCAAGAATCCATAAGCATAATTTCCGTTTATTTCCATTGTTACTGACTTTGTTCCAATTCTGCCTTCCGGCCCGCCGGATTCCCCAAATGCCTGATGCAAAATATTTGTCTTGAATCCTTTTGTTGCGCAATATCTTTCGTACATTCTCAAAAGCATTGTCGCCCAATCCTGAGAGTCCTGTCCGCCGGCTCCGGAAAATATTTCCAAAATTGCGTTATTTCTGTCGTATTTTCCGGACAAAAACGTTTTAAATTCCTGCTTCTTTATAAGCTTTTCTAAAGTTTCCAATTTTTTTCCTATTTCTGATTTCAAGCTATCATCTTGCGAAAAAACTTTCAATTCCTGCAGTTCATTTTCTATTTTTTTTATCCCCTCCACTTCTTCTTTTATCTCAGATATTTCCTGCTGGACTTTGCCCGCCTTCTCTGGATCATTCCAGAAATCCGGCTTTAATGATTCTTTTTCCAGTTCCTTCAATTTTTTTTCCTTTCCTTCTATGTCAAAGACAGTCCATCAATTGATGGACTCTCTTTTCTAAATTTTCTAAACTGATAATATTTTCCGCCATATCAGGACCGCTCGCTTAGCAATCTTTTTCTACTGCAATTTTCATATTTGTGCTGCAAATTTATAAAATCTCGTCGGCAGACATTACTTCGTCAGTATGCCTCCTTGATTTTCTAAATTTACGCACGCAAATCTGAAAATTTCGTTGACGAAAAAATTGCTAATCGACCAGTCTTCTATTAATTTATCACAAAAAAAGAAAAAAACCAATATTAATTGGCTTTCAGCTTGAGCCGCTTGCAAGAATCGGATTTACCCTCCTCAATTTTATAAAATTGAGGAGGGCGAGCGAAACAGTTGCTCTATTTCATCTCCCACTATTTGCCTTTGAGCCGATGGTCGGATTTGAACCGACGACCCACGCTTTACGAAAGCGTTGCTCTACTTCACCCCGTTAGAGCCACCTCGCAGATTTGAACTGCGGACCTACTGTTTACGAAACAGTTGCTCTACCACTGAGCTAAGGTGGCTCTAACGGGGCAAGCTAAGCTAAAGCGGCACGCTATTTATGCAATGATACTAAAATAAGTTTAGCATTGAAAAAAGCTAAAATCAATCCTTTACCTTCGCAATTGTTTTGTTTCCATATTTTGAATACTTGAAAATATTTTTAAAATTTAGTAATATATAAACTAGTTCTAGTATATTCCGCAGTAGCTCAACGGTAGAGCGTCTCCCTGTTAAGGAGAGGGTTGTAGGTTCGAATCCTACCTGCGGAGC
>CAIMWV010000024.1 GCA_903845295.1 Candidatus Staskawiczbacteria bacterium | reverse complement strand
TTGCTATCATATTTTATATAATTTATATAATCTATAAAACATATGAATATGTATAATCTGCCAGAATCTGATATCAATGAAATAAAAAACAAAATTATAAAAGCCTTAAAAAATAAAACCTTTTGGGGGGCTTTATTTTTGATTATTGCGGGATGCATTATCGGTTTTTATGCGGGAATGGCTGCTTTGCATTATTTTCCGTCGCAAACCCAGGCATTTTTGCAATATTTTAAAATGCCCGAAGTAAAATTACCGAAAACAAACCCGTCGGCTACAAGCTCGTACACTTCAAATGTCTCATATGAACAAGCAATAATTGATGCGGCAAAAAATGCTTCACCGTCTGTGGTGAGCATTGTTATTTCTAAAAATATTCCGGTTTATGAAGAGCAATTTGTGAATCCTTTCGGAGATAACAGCAGCAATCCTTTTGGGGATTTATTTCCGGGATTCAATTTTCAAATTCCTCAGCAGGTGCAAAATGGAACTCAGTATCAGGAGGTTGGAGCAGGTTCTGGATTTATAGTTTCAGCAGACGGTTTAGTTTTGACGAATAAGCACGTTGTTTCAGACAGCAAGGCAGATTACACGGTTTTTACAAATGACGGACAAAAATATCCGGCTAAGGTTTTAGCCTTAGATCCGGTGCAGGATTTGGCTGTGATAAAAATTCAATTGGACTCGCCTGCGCAGGCAGGTCTGACTGCGCAGGCAGGTAAAAAATTCCAGCCGGTAATTTTAGGGGACTCTTCGGGAATACAAATAGGCCAGACAGCAATTGCCATTGGAAACGCTTTGGGGCAATTTTCCAACACTGTTTCTGTCGGCGTAGTTTCCGGGCTCAAGAGGACAATCTCGGCTTCTGACCAGGTCGGCTCATTTTCAGAAACATTGGAAAATATCATACAAACAGACGCGGCGATTAATGCAGGAAATTCCGGAGGGCCTTTGTTAAATTTAAAAGGAGAGGTTATTGGCATCGATACGGCTATGGCAGAGGGAGCCCAGGATATTGGTTTTGCAATTCCTATCAACATGGCCAAAAAAGATATTGACCAGGTTAAAAAAACAAGTAAAATCGTCTATCCGTTTTTAGGAGTAAGGTATGCTTTGGTCAATGACCAGGTTAAGCGGAAATATAATTTGTCAGTGGATTACGGAGCTTTGGTTTTGAAAGGAGACAAAGGAGAACCGGCCGTAACAGCAGGATCTGTTGCAGAGAAAGCCGGAATCAAAGAAAAAGACGTTATTTTGGAAATCAACGGAGAAAAAATTACTGCAAGCAACTCAATGTCTACAATAATACAAAAATATAACGCCGGCGATAAGATTACTTTGCATATTTTAAAAAATGGCAAAGAACAGGATATAGATGTGACATTGGGCGAGAGGTCTTCTTAAAACTTGACATCGGCTTTTATTTTTAGTAAATTATAATTGTATGAATCAAATCAATCGGATAAATAATTTGTTTCATTTTTTCTTTAGCTTCTTTCAGAGAGAGGTTGATTTGAGCGTTTAATAACGCCCTTCGGGGCACAAAAATTAAAAATTCAAATTAGCCTCTCTCGACGAGAGGCTTTTGTTTTTTTGACAATAAGTCATCGGATCTCGCAGAAGCGGGAAGGAGAGAAAGATGGCAGAGATAGAATGGCTGAAAGCCATCGTAAAGAACAGGCAGGACGGAAGGACGGGCGTGGTGGCGCAGGGCCCGAAGAATTCGATCCATCCGAACGGGGATTCGTCGCTCGTGTTCGTGGAATATGACGGCAGCCCCACCTTGGAAAAAACGCCGGTAAGCCAGCTGGAAATCAAGGGCCATGTGCGCCCCGAAGTGCATCCGGACTGTTTCGGCAACAACGGCACAGACTGCATGTTCAGAGACCACAAGTTTTGTTGCCGCTACACCGGCGGGCAAATTGCGGGCAGGACAAGGAGGCCTGTGGCCATGTACCCTGTCTGCATCATCGACCGGACGCAGATCAGTATCAGCGCAAAGAAAAAGCGCGGAAAGCGAGGGAAACATGGGAGCTAGCAATGCAGGGGCAGACGCTACGGACGCGGCCGTAGCGGCAAAACCGGCGAGGTTTAAGGTGACAACGTTTAACGCGACAATTCTAAAGAGGACAAAGAGGAGCTGGAATGAGGAAGAACTCAAACTCCTCCGATGTCTTGGAGAGGTCATGATTAAGCCATACGCCTACAGCATCAAGGTTATCGCGGTTGAGGGCTGCCACAGTAAAGCCATTATCGCGAGGGCATTGGGGCTTGATCCCGAGAAATTGGGAGAAAACGACATCGGGTGTGAACTCGGCAAAGCCAGGTTCATCTGATATGCCAAGGTTTTCGCTTCGGCGAAGGCAGGGCGGTCTAGGTAACCCGCTAGACCGCTTTTTTATTATATTATCACTCTTGACTTGAGAGTGCTATTGATTTATTATGTAATTTGAACTAAAATAAAAATATAAACGTAGTAATAATATATTTAATATAAAATACATGAACGGAGCAAATTTTACAGCCTTTTATATATTTTTTATATGAAGGGTGCGAGCAGTCTTCAATTTATTATTCAATAATTATTTCTTAATATAACTAATCTATGAATGGTGCTAATTTTACCAATAAAGCGCAGGATGCGTTGATGCAAGCGCAGCAACTGGCTCAGGAAAAAGGACAATCACAAATTGATGCCCTGCATTTGCTGTCTGTTTTGCTTTCGCAGGAGGAATCGATTATAATTACAATTTTGCAGAAACTCGGAGTAGATGCCGATTCTTTAAAGAAAAAAGTTGAAACACAAATTTTGAAGATTCCGGCAATTTCAACCCAGCAGGCATTCGGCCAGTTTTACCTTACGCAAGATATGGCAAAGGTTTTGGACAGGGCCAGGCAGGAGGCGATAAAAATGAATGATGAATTTATTTCAGTAGAACATTTGTTTTTGGCATTGCTGGACACCAAA
Organism: Candidatus Staskawiczbacteria bacterium; assembly: GCA_903845295.1. Taxonomy (GTDB): domain Bacteria; phylum Patescibacteriota; class Minisyncoccia; order Minisyncoccales; family Staskawiczbacteraceae; genus XYD1-FULL-39-28. Next base: position 20,796 of record CAIMWV010000024.1, on the reverse strand, counting down.
TCCGGAGCCAAAGACGTTTTGGAAAAAGTTAATTTTTTGGCGCCAGGAGAATCAAATACCTTGAAGAGTTCAAAACTTGATTATGAGGCGGTGATGAAAATTTTGTCGCAGATAAGGGGCGGGCAAAGAATTACTGACCCGGAGCCGGAATCAAAATATCAGGTAATCGAAAAATACACCAGAAACTTAACTAACTTGGCGGCTGCCGGAAAAATTGATCCGATAATCGGCAGAGACAACGAAATCAGGAGATTAATGCAGATAATTTCCAGGAGAACAAAAAACAATCCGGTGCTGATCGGAGAGGCTGGTGTCGGTAAAACAGCTATTGTAGAGGGTTTTGCTCAAAGAATTGCCAGAGGAAACGTTCCGGATTTTTTGAAAAATAAAGAAGTGATTTCTTTGGATTTGGGAGCAATTATTGCAGGTACAAAATACAGGGGAGAATTTGAAACAAGAATTAAAGCTTTACTGAAAGAACTATCCAGGGCTGCCGGCAAATATATTTTGTTTATAGACGAGCTGCACACTTTGGTCGGAGCAGGGGCTGCAGAAGGCGCAATTGATGCTTCAAATTTACTGAAACCGGCGTTATCACGCGGAGAATTAAGGGCGATCGGAGCCACAACTTTAAAAGAATATCAAAAATATATTGAAAAGGACGCGGCACTGGAAAGAAGATTCCAGCCGATTTATGTGCAGGAGCCCAGTGTGGATGACGCTACTGCGATGTTACGCGGAATAAAAGAAAAATATGAAGTCCATCACGGCGTTAAAATAAAAGATTCTGCGATAAAAGCAGCTGTGGATTTGGCAAACAGATACATTTCTGACAGATTTTTACCGGACAAAGCAGTTGACTTGATGGATGAGGCAGCTTCTGCTTTGAGATTGGAAATTGAATCTGATCCTCAGGAATTGGAAAAATATGACGAGGCAATTATGAAATTAGAAATTGAAAAACAGGCGCTGAAAAAAGAAAAAGGGTCTGAAAGGAGGTTGAAGGTGATTGCCAGGGAATTGGCCGACCTGAACGAAAAAACAAAGGCATTGAGGTTAAAATGGGGAGCTGAAAAAGAATTGATCAATAAAATAAAAGATATCAGGGAAAAACTGGATAATCTTTCTTATCAGACGGAAATCGCCCAAAGAGAAGCGGATTTAGAAAAAGTAGCTGAAATAAAATACGGAAGAATTCCCGAATTGTTGAAAGAATTGTCGGCGATTGAGCAAAAATTGATTAAAATACAAAAAGGACACAGGTTTTTGAAAGAAGAAGTTACCGAAGAGGAAGTCGCCGGAGTTGTTTCGCGCTGGACTGGGATTCCGGTTATGCGCTTGATAACAGAAGAGGCAAAAAAATTAGAAACAATGGAAGACACATTGAACAGGCGGGTAATCGGGCAACAGGAGGCAATTTCGGCTATTTCGAGAGCTATCCGAAGGGCAAGAGCAGGAATTTCAGAGGAAAACAAACCCTTGGGCTCGTTTTTGTTTTTAGGTCCCACAGGCGTCGGCAAGACGGAAACAGCAAGAGCTTTGGCGGAGTTTTTATTTGATGACGAAAAGGCGCTGATAAGATTGGATATGTCAGAATATATGGAGCGCCACACGGTTTCAAAAATTATCGGCTCTCCTCCCGGATATGTCGGTTATGAGGAAGCAGGCCAGTTGACGGAAAAAGTCAGAAGAAGGCCGTATTCTGTCCTTTTGCTGGACGAAATTGAAAAAGCTCATCCCGATATCTTTAATGTTCTATTGCAGATTTTTGAGGACGGAAGACTAACCGATTCAAAAGGAAGAACAGTTTCTTTCAAAAATACAATTATCATAATGACCTCAAACCTGGGTTCTGATTACATAAACAAAATGTCGTCAATCGGATTCAACACCAAGGAGGAATTAGAACAAAGGGAGTCAATGAGGGAAAAAATATTTGATTCCCTGCGCGATTCATTCAGGCCGGAATTTTTGAACAGAATTGATGAAGTTGTGATATTCAATTACTTGAAAAAAGACCAGATTAAAAAAATTGTTGATTTGGAACTGGCGAAAGTTGAAAAACGTCTGGCAACCAAAGAAATAAAAATTCAAATTTCAGAAAAAGCCAAGGAGTTTCTGGTAAAAGAAGGATTTGACCAGAACTTGGGAGCCCGTCCCTTAAAAAGAGTCATCCAACGCTTAATTTTGGATCCTTTATCAATAAAAATTGTCACCAATGAAATTGCAGAAGGTTCGCGGGTTTTAATCGATGAGCAAGGAGGCAAGATGGTTTTTGAAACTCCAAAAGTTTTACCGAGAACAATTGAGAGGCCGAAATTAGCAAAAGCAAGAAAGTAAATTTTATCAAAATCATCTTTTGTTGAGACAGTTTTTTATCGCAGATGATATCACTATCTGGCAAACTGTTGAAGGGCTATTAAAGTAACAGATGTTTTTGAGCAAAAACTATGAATTGGTTTCTTATCGCGCTTATAGCCCCTTTGGCTTACAGCATAGCGAATTTTATCGATAAAATCCTGCTTTCAAAATACTTCCGCAGTTTTAGCCTGTTTGTTTTTATCATATATTCGGCGATTACCACAATAATCGTATTGCCGGTTTTCATTATTTTCGGAGGCACGGGGATCCTGCAGATTCCCCTTAACGATATTCTTATTTTGATTACTGCCGGCATCTGCCAAGCGGTGGCAATTTATTTCTATCTTTTCGCGCTATACAGGGAAGACACGTCTCTTGTTGTCCCTTTTTTCCAGCTGATTCCGATTTTCAGCTTTATTTTAGGTTTTTTTATTCTAAATGAGGTTCTTTCAACGGGGCAGATTATCGGATCAGCCATAATCATTTTTGGGGCCGCAATTTTAAGTTTTGAAATCGAAGAAGGCAGGAAAATAAAATTTCGGCACCACGTCATTTCCGCGATGATATTAATGTCCATTCTCGTGGCATTGGGCGGAGTCTTATTCAAGTTTGTTGCAGTAAGCAATAATTTTTGGCTGTCGAATTTTTGGGAGTCTGTGGGATTTGCGCTTGTCGGCTCCACAATTTTTATTTTCAGGAAAAAAGACAGAAACGAATTCTATGACTCAGTCAGGCTTCATAAATTAAAAATCACCCTATCAGTCCTTTTGAGTGAAATTATCACGCTCGGCGGAAACTTATCTTTGAATTTTGCATTTTTGCTGGCGCCGGTAGCCCTTGTCAGAGTGGCTGAGGGGTATCAATCGATATTCGCCCTGGTTATCGGGATAATCATTACAAAAATGTTTCCCAAGGTTCTTCAGGAAAAGATGCATTGGAGACATTTGGTTCCCAAAATATTGACGATAATAGTTATCCTTGTCGGAAGTTATCTTATACTAAATTAAACTTGAAGAGAGCATTGTTTAAGAATATATGAGTAGCTATGCTACTCATATAATTGCGCATTCAGTCGAAGTAAACAAAATATGAATATTTTGTTTACTTCTCCTTCATTTCCAATTATAATAAACAAATGCCTATAGAAAAAAACGACGAATATTCAAGGTATTTGCTACTAGCTGTTTGCTTAGCCTTTTTTCTTGTCTTGGTTTTTAGTTATTATAATATTTTTATTAAAAATGATTATATCGTGACAAAACAAATTCCTTGCGATCCGAATACTTATTCCTGTTTTGTTTCAGATTGCGAATCAAACGATTCCACCTGTGATACAACCACAACATATATGAAAATCCAGGTTCCGTCAAAATATGCCGGCTCTGATTACGATGCTCTTTCTTGCGCAGAAAACAGCTTTTTCTGTAAAATTATCACTTGCCAGGCCAGCACCGTAGAAGCCGGGGAAAAATGTTTTAAATAATCACAAATTATATAAATTGCTAAAGCAATTTATATAATTAATCGCTCGGTCGGAATGCGAAAATAAATTTTCTCATTCCTCCCTCACTCATAATTATGGAAATTTACACTCCAATTGAAGAAGCTGGAGAGATTATACGGCGGCGGTGGGCGGATGAAAGACTGCGCAAAGCCGTGGAAGAAAAGCTGAAAGGCGATATCCCGGAAGTACTGAAAAGTGGACCGTCCGGAATGATTTGGCGCCAAATCGGGACCCCCGACGGAGAATTTGAGCGCTTTTTAAAATTGTGCAAAAAGGCGGAATTAAAGCCGGTCTGCCTTGAATATATCCAGGACAAATTTTCCGCCAGGAATTTCACAAAATATGAGCTGACAAGAATGCCTTTCAAAAAGGGCAAAAATAAAAAATTAGAAACGATAGTTGAAAAAGAAAAAATTATTGATTTCAAGGATGCAGAAAAGAAGAAAATATCTGAACTGAAAACTTTATGGGGCGAAAATTTGGTTGATTTCCACCATTTCTTGCTTAAAGAAATATTTCCAGAAATAGACGGAAGGGTTGTTGATATATCTGATTGGGTTATAAGAAATGGAGGAATCCCGAAAAATTATTATTTTAATATTTTGGCTTTTGCGATTTGCCACACAGTTCTTTTCGACGATTTTGATTCCCTGAAATCCGAGGAAAATTTTATGAAAGATGTTGTTTTACCGGCGTTTAAAGAAGTTGAGAAATATTTCGGCGTTAAGCCGGTTATCGTAAAGATTTCTGAAAATGGCGAACAGGAAAAAGACCCGTCCTGGTGTTATTATTCCGAAAAAGCAGAAAAGATTATGGATAAACACATAGAAGCATTCAAGAAATGAATTTAAGGTATAAACGGATTCTAACGTTCTAAATAAATTGCATAATTATGGAAATTTACACTCCAATTGAAGAAGCTGGAGAGATTATACGGCAGCGGTGGGCGGATGAAAAACTGCGCAAAGCCGTGGAAGAGAAGCTAAAAGGCGATATCCCGGAAATTTTAAAAGACGGACCAGTCGGAATAATATGGAGGCACATTGGAACACCAGATGGAGAATTTAAGAGATTTTTAGATTTATGTGAAAAGGCAGAATTAAAACCAGTTTGTTTTGAATACAAAGAAGATAAATTTATTACAAGAAATTTTACAAAAATGGGCCTTGTGAGTTTACCTTTTTGCGTTGGTTTAAATAAAAATTCTAAAAATATTATAAAAAAAGAAAAAATTATTGATTTTAAAGAAATAGAGAGAAAAAATTTAAGAATATGTGATGTAAAGACTATATGGGGAGAAAATTTAGTAGATTTTCACCACTTTTTTTTACAAACAGTTTTCCCAGTTATGAAGAGCAGGGTAATAGATATGTCTCAATTTTATAAAAAACGTGGAAAAGTTATGGAATTTTATCCAGGGATAATAACTTTTGCTATTAGCCACGGTGTTTTCTTTGAGGATTTTGATTTGCTTGAGTCAGAGATGGATTTTACTAAAAGTATTGTTATCCCCAGCATAAAAGAAGTAGAAAACTATTTTGAAGTTAAGCCGATTATTGTTAAAATATCAAATGCGGGAGAACACGAAAGAGATCCATATTGGTGGTGCTATTCGAAAGAGTCAAAAGTAGTCATGGATAGTCATATTAAAAAATATATAGAAAAATAAAATGTTAATTGATTTTTTATTATCTTTTTTCACGCCAGACCCTTACTGTTTTGCTCAACTAAAAGATCTTCCGGTCACTCTTATTATATATTCGCACATACCAACAGCTATTATAAGCCTCGTGGCCGGGATTTTTCTATTATTTAAAAACAAAAAACTAGAAACAAAAATTTTTTTTATAGTTGCATTATTTTTTTTCATATTTTCGTTAGGAGATCTTGCAGAATGGTTTGTTTCTATTTTGGGTAGAAATGTTGGGATGTATGCACGTTCTATACTAGAATTACTTGATCCCACATTGTTTATTTTATCTTCATATTTTCTCTATGTTTTAATTAAAAAAAGAGATATTCGTTTTATTTATAAAATCATATGGCTTTTACCTATAACAATCTATGCCGGAATTTTAATTTTTTCTTTTAGCAAAAATTTGTTTAGTTATAGTTGGGATATATGCGAAGTAGTGGAGACTAATCTTGTAACAGTTTATGGTTTTTATATGGATATTTTCTATATGGCTTCTGCAATAATCTTTGCAATCTGGTCAATAATAAAAAGCAAGGGTAACAGAAAAGAGGTCTCAATAGCTTCGGCCGGCGTGTGTTTATTTATTATCTTATTTTTTGTGATGGAATATGTGCTGACTGGCTATATTTTTGGAAGCGCTTTTGATTACAGCTATTTTGTGTATGCCTTTTTTGGCATGCCAATTCTTATAGTATTTTTGGGCTATCTTATCATAAAATATAATGAGTTCGATATAAAACTTGTTGCAACCCAAGCTCTTGTCTGGGCACTTATTGCATTGATCGGCGCGGAATTTTTCTTTGTCAGTCAGCTTGTTAATTTTATATTAGTCGGCGTGACTTTTGTTGCTACAGTTATCTTCGGCCAATTACTTATTAAATCAGTCGAAAGAGAAATACAGCAAAGGGAAAAAATAGAAAAAATAGAAAAAGAGCTTGAAAAAGCCTACGCCGTAGAAAAGAAAGCCAACAACGAGCTAAAAGAATTAGACAATGTTAAAAACCAGTTTTTAATGACAATCCAGCACCATTTAAGGACTCCGTTGACTTCAATGCGGGGATATGCTGATTTATTGCTAAATGGCACATTCGGGAAAGTGCCTAAAAAGATTGAAGAGGTTATAAAAAAATTTGAGTCGTCAACAACCAGCTTGATTAAAATGGTAAATGACTTTTTGGATGTTACGCAGTTCCAATTGGGAAAAGGAGTGGTTTCCCTGAAAGACGGCGTTAATTTATCTGTAATATTGGAAGAAGCCGTTAAGGATGCGGAAATTGAGGCCACTAATAAAAAGATTTATCTGAAACTGGAGAAGCCGAAAGAAGATTGTATAATAAAAGCAGATGAGTCAAAAATAAAAGCGGCTTTGGTCAATATTTTTGACAATGCCATTAAATATACCGATGAAGGAGGGGTGACGGTAAGCTTGAAAGCTGACGGCGGGAAAGTAAAAATTGGGATTAAAGATACGGGAGCGGGGATTTCAAAAGAAAGATTGCCGAAACTTTTTGACAGTATCTTTGAAAGAACTGATGAGTCTAAAAAAGCTTTTGCTATAGGCAGGGGCGTAGGCCTTTATTTATCCAGCCAGATTATCAAGGCCCATAACGGCAAGATTTGGGCAGAATCCGAGGGCGAAGGGAAAGGTTCCATATTCAATATTGAATTGCCGGTCAAACAATGATAGCCTTAAAAATAATTACAGCAATAAAGCCGTAAAACATTATTCAAAAACAATTTTCAGCCTTCTATATAATTTATACAGCCTCTTATATATTTTCTATAAGAAGGGTGCAAGATATGAAGGGTGCAAGAGAAAAAATGGATAAAAAAAAGAAAATTTTAATTGTTGAGGACGATGCCAGCTTTTCGGAAATTCTTAAGCTGGCTTTTAAAGGCGAGGGTTTTGACATGATTTTCGCCAAAAACGGGGAAGAAGGCCTGGTATTAGCAGAAACGGAGAAGCCGGATTTGATATTATTGGATATCATTATGCCTAAAATGAATGGCATAGAAATGGCTCAGTCCCTGCGCAGAGTCAATAAAAAAGTTCCGATAATTTTTTTGACCAACGTGGAAGACATGGCAAGCATTTCAGAAGCGTTTAAAATGGATAAATCCGATTATATCGTCAAATCGACTGTGCATATCAATAATATAGTTTCAGCCGCTAAGGATAAGCTGAAAGTTAAATGACGCCTTTATTTTTTAGCAATTATAAATGAAAAAAAATATCCATTTCAGAAACGTGAGGATACTGACCATTGCAGCAATGTGCAGTTTAGCCTTATATTTTTTTGTAAGGCTGTTTTTTTTCCTCAAAGATCCCGGGGATAACTTTCTTGCGGGTTTGTACAGCTTCCTTTTTCTGATGGCGGAAACTTTCATTATTCTGCATGGATTGGGTTTTATCATCAATATATTCCGCCTGCACGGAAAAAAAGGAGAAAAAAAGTACAACTTCAAGGAAATTGCCGAGGGTGATTTTCCGGAAGTGGCCGTGATCATGCCCGTAAAGAATGAGCCCGAAGAAGTGGTTGAACTGACCATAAAATCACTGGTTGCTTTAGATTACCAAAAAAAGAATATCTATCTCTTGGAGGGGTCTACCAAAGAAGGTTGCTTGAACTCCGACCGCGCCCTGGTGCAAAAGTATAATATAAATTTGTTCCCCATTAAAAGATCCAACGGAAACAAAGCGAGCGCAATCAATGATTTTTTGGGACAGGCAAAAGAGGAATTTATAGCTATTTTTGATTCAGACCAGAGGCCGATGCCGTCTTTTTTAAAAGAAACAGTAAGGCTTATAGAATATAAGGATAAAATCGCTTTTATCCAGACTCCGCAATTTTATTCCAATATTACGGCAAGCACGATTTCAAAAGGCGCTGCCTTCCAGCAGGATATTTTTTTCGGGAGCATCTGCGAGGCTAAAAGCACTGTCGGCGCGATGTTCTGCTGCGGGACAAACGTGCTTGTTAGGACAAAAATTTTAAAAGAAGTGGGGGGCTTTGACGAAAATTCGGTAACTGAAGATTTTTCCACTTCTCTGAAAATCCACCTTTTAGACTACGAATCCATTTATTACAATCATGTGCGCGTGTTCGGCATGGCTCCCGAAAGCTTGTCGGCTTATTTTACCCAGCAATCAAGATGGGCGTCCGGAACCATCTCCGTGCTGCCTGAAGTGATCAGAGATTTTATTTTATCGCCGGGAGGCCTGACATTAAGCCAATGGTGGGAATATTTTCTATCAAGCAGTTTTTATCTTACAGGCATTGCATTTTTCATGCTGATAACATACCCTATAATGTTTATTCTTTTTAATACCCCGGCTTATTTCATAAGACCCGTTTTTTATATAGGATCTTTTATCCCTTATTATATAGCGACATCAGCGGTTTTCTATGGTACGATGAAGCAAAGGAACTATAAATTAGCCGATGTTTACCACGGAAGCATATTAAGCGCGATAATTTTTCCGATATTGATAATTGCGACCGTGAAAGGCTTGCTGAAAAAAAGAATAAAGTTTAAAGTGACTCCGAAAGATGAATCCGACAGCATGCCCTTCATACAGCTTTGGCCGTGGACTGCAGTGATTGCATTCTGCATTCTGGCGGTTTTTGTCGGAATATTGAAATTTCCTTCAAATCCCTACGCCTACGGAGTGAATATCTTCTGGTGCCTGTATCACATATTTGTTTTGTCTCACATTTATTATTTTAACTACAAATTAAAGTAAAAGTAAAAAATTTTAAAAATATGGCAGATCCTAAAAAAATTTTAATAGTGGAAGACGATAAAAATTATCTCTGGCTTCTGAGGCAAAGCTTCGAGGCGGAAAAATTATCCGTAGTTTTTGCCTTAGATGGCGAAGAGGGGCTGAAGATGGCTGAAGAAGAAAAGCCGGATTTGATTCTTATGGATATTTTGATGCCTAAAATGGACGGCATAGAAGTGGCTAAAAAGTTGAAAGAAAAAGGTATTAAAGCCCAGATTATATTTTTGACTAACCTTAAGGATGAAGAGCATATCAGCAAGGCAGTGGAAGCAATGAAAGAAACCGACTATATTGTGAAATCTGATGTGCACCTTGACCAGATTGTCGCCAGGGTAAAGGAAAAGCTTGGCATGAAATAAGTTAAAGAAGGATACAAAAATCGCCCCAAGGGCGATTTTTTACTTGACACAGATCCATGATTGGTGATATGGTAAAAATATGAAACAAACAGCCAAAATAATGACAAGCAGGCCAAGGAACTCAATCAATTTGAGGCTGTTTGTTAGCGTTTAAATTTTTTAAGACTTTCTAAAACAATTTATTTGAACATTACCAGGCGGTCTCAAGTTGAGCCGTCTGGTTTTTGTTCTTTGAAAAGGAGAGTACCATGTCAAAAAAAGAATTTTTTTGGTTGGATCTGCAGCGGACTTTTGCTTTGGAAATCGGCGAGGAATTATCGCAACAATTTGTTGATTCGCTTTTTAGCGGCTGTAAGGGGCGGCCCAGAACAGCAGATTCGATATATTTTAGTATAGGATTAGCATGGTCTGCGTTGATTGTCCACTGGAGGAACTGGATACTTAAAAAGTCATTATTTAAGCCGCCTGTTCTTATAATGAGGGATGCAAAGCCGCTAACAGTTGCACCCATATCAGATTCGTGGCCGCGAGTTTGGCTAAACAGAAAAATTTGCGGCATTCAAGATGAGATATCTGGAGACAAAGAATCAAAGATTCACCCATTGTTGCAGGAGTACTTGAAACAGCATTCTTTGAAAGCCCCCTTTACCTTCGTCGATTCGGGTTGTTGGGGAACAGTAGTTAAAGAATTGCACGAATGCATTGGAATCAAATTTCAGCCACTGTTTTTTTTCTCTCATAATCCTTATATTCCAGGATTTCTGAACGAGCTTGGTGTGAATCCTAAGTATGGAGAGATTTTGAATGATTCTCTTGAATGTTGTTTCCCTAATATTACGACCCGCCCTTCATCTTTGATAAGAATGGATAGGGGTGAAATAGTTCCGGAACTCCAAAAAACTGATTTCCTTTCCGTCCTTTTGGGTAAATCAGCTTTAAACGGAGTTTATAGGGGGACAGGAAATGAAGGCAAAATATTTCTAAATGAGTTTACAATGTCTCCAATGGATGCTGTAGAACATCTCATAAAATTATCTGACAAGGCAAAAGGTGGAGAATTCACTGGAATTCTACCGTATAATTCTCCCACGTGGTCTGAAGGGAAAAGATTTTTATCTGATTGGCCAAAAGAATTATGTTGGACATAACTTGGCAGTCAAATAGGGGGGGGGTGACTAAAACCTCCCCCTATAATATTTTGCGGACGGATATGTTTGTGTTATAAAAAATTATAAAGCTTATGCAATTAAAATCAAAAAATAATATAATTATCGGAGTGCTGCACTTACGGGAGTTTCCTGTAAAAAAAGATATTGGAGTAATAAAAAAAATCAAACAAAAAGCGTTTGCCGATTTATCGTCTTTGCAACTAGGAGGGATTGATATTGTTATAATAGAAAACGAATTTGACGGCCCTAAAAGTCCGTACGGAGAATTTTTGACTGTGCAACAGAAAAAAATAATGTTTGAAATAGTGAAATTTTTAAAGCCGTATATCATTGTTCCGTTTGGTTTCTGCGTTCTTTTAAATGATTATAAAACTGCCTTATTGTTAGCAAAAAAATTTGGCGGCACATTTATAAGATTAGACACATTTGTTGACAATGTTGAAAGAATTTCCGATGGAATTAAAATTTTTCCCGATTCAGATTCTATTATAAAATTCAGAAAGGATATCAGCGCGGAAAACGTAGAAATATGGGCAGATATCCATGTAAAACATACAAAACTTTTAGATAAAAAAACCATTAAAGAATCTGCCAAGCAGGCAGTTTATTCTGGGGCAGATAAACTAATTATTACCGGAACATGGACGGGTAAACCGCCAAAAATAAAAGATATATTGCAAGCCAAAAAGGCATGCCCCAGAGTGCCGATTATTGCCGGAAGTGGCATCGATTGTAAAAATATTTTTGAATATCATAACTTTATTAATGAATATATAGTAGGTTCTGCTTTCAAGAAAAATGGCAAGGTGAATATCGATAAGGTCCGCAAAATAGTTTCTGCAAAAAACATTAGATTTTTATGATAAAATTAATAAATGGACAATAAAACATTTTTAGCGATAATAATCGGAGCCTTGATAATCGGAGGATTTATTTATTTTGGATTGTCCCGATCGCAAAGCGATCGAGGATCCTCGACGGTTTTGCCGTCGGGACAAAAATCCGTAGTTGTTATTGCGCCTTCGGCGCAAAATTTAACACCAAATTCGCCCACGAATGCCGGGCTTTCGCAGAATAAAAGTTTAACTACAAATGCCGCCGTATGCGGCGCGGCCGACCAGACAATTGTCACAAAGGTAATTGACGGCGACACGGTTGTTGTTGAAGGAGGCTGGCATATCAGGCTTTTGGGAATGGACGCTGATGAAAATGGTTATCCATGCTATGAGCCGGCAAAAACCCGGCTTGAAGGTTTGGTTTTAGCTAAGCAGGTTATTTTGGAAAAAGATATAAGCGATGTTGACCAATACGGCCGATGTTTAAGATATATTTTTGTCGGTGGCACAAATATTGATGTGCAATTAGTAAAAGAAGGCTTAGTAGTCGCCCGTTTTTACGAACCGGACGTAAAATACAAAGCTGAAATCTCCGCGGCTGAACAATACGCCCAACAAAATAAAATCGGCTGCAAATGGTCGGGGGTTCAACAGACAAAATAGAAATAAAAATACACTCTAAAGTAAGAGCGTATTTTTTTTGACAAAAATTGATAAGGTGTTAATCTGAAATACTGGGTAAGTGGAAAGCCCTTTCACAGAGAAAGAGAGGCCGCCATGAATAGATACAAGATCTCGACCAGCATTTCAGTTGTTGGGAAGCGCCTTCTCAACACGGTTACGGGCGAGCTGTACGAATTAACTACTGCGGGACTCAACCTCGTGGCTGCGCTAAATCGGGGAGAGGCCGATGAAAAGAGCACTCTCTTCAAGCGCATGCTGTTAGAGGGCGTCATAGTCCGCGTTGACGAAGACCTCAAAAAAGAACGGTTCCATTTGCAGTGGCATCTGCTGAACGGATGCAATCTGCGCTGCAGACATTGCTACGACGAAAAGCAAGGGAGCAGTCCCCTTGCTTTTGAGCAGATGCTAACGGTCACAGACAACTTCGTTGTTTTTCTTAGAAAGACGGAATTCAACGGAGAGCTGTCGCTGACGGGCGGAGAGCCGCTTCTCTTCCCGCGGCTGGTGGAGCTTATTGAGTACATAAAGTCGCGAGATGTCTTCATAGCCCTGTTCATCCTCACAAACGGCACGATACCGTTTGGTCCGGAGCTTATGGCTGCTCTGACAAAGCACAACGTAGGCGTGCAGATCAGTATAGACGGAAATGAAGCTGTCCATGACGAGATAAGGGGCGAGGGGAACTATCAACGGTCGCTTGCGACGGTCAAAAGCCTGATTGCAAGCGGCGTTTATCCCATGGTCCACTACGTCATAATGAAAAGGAACAGCGTAGTGATAGAAGAATTTCTGGCAGATATGCTGGCGGCCGGAGTGAAGCGGATCAATTTCTCCAACCTGGTGCCAATCGGTCCGGGCGCCAAAGAGGTCGCCTTGTCTCCGGAAGAAAACGCGACGGTTATTGAAAAAATCGCCGTGCTGCAACATAAGTATCCTGGCATAAGCATGCTGGCCAGGAGGCCATTGTGGCATTTGGCCGGAAGCACCGGCCTGTGTCCCGTCGGGTTGAAGACCCTTACGATTGATGCCAACGGCATGTATATGCCTTGCAGAAGGTTGCCGATAATCCTGGGGAATTCCAGGACAGACACCTTTTTCAAGGTATGGTTCACGTCTGAATTCCTGCAGAAAATGCGCGAAAGAGAAAAATATGTGAAGGTCTGCGGGAAGTGCCCCAAAGCAGACATCTGCGGCGGGTGCAGGGCCATTGCCCATGCGGTTTATGGCGATGCTTTTGCCGTTGACCCTTCTTGTCTTCTCGCTTCCAAGGTTGTATAATTAACCTGGAAAGGAGGTACTTATGCGGAAGATTTCGCTCAAGCGGATCCGCCCCGTAACCAAGGGCGCATTCGGTTGTACCTGCAAGTAAGCTGCTTGCACCTGCAAGTGATCCATCCCTTCCAGCGGTTGGAAGGGCAGAGAGTTCTCCGAAAGGAGGTGATGCAGATGCGGAAGATCCCGCTCAAACGGATCCGTCCGAAAACCAGGAAGACTTCTTCCTGCACGTGCTGCGGCTGCGGCGGACCGGATCCCGATTAGTTCTTTGTGTGTGTTGTTGAGGCTCTGCTCCAACAGCAGGCCCCTCGATAATGTCGTGCGAGAATATAGCGCGATAATATCAAGGGGTTTTTTTGTTTAACCATTTGGCGCGCCATTTAGACTAATAGTTGTGGTTAATAGCCGTGGTAGGAAATTTTGCTCAAGCAAAATTTCCTACCACGGCTTTTGTAATTATTTTTTATAAAAGTTATCCACAGGTGGTCTGTGGCTTTGTTTTTTTATAAATTTTAGAATAAAGGAACTATTGCAACCATAAATACTTTTAATAAAAGCTGAGTTTTTTAATTTTATGAACAATTTTCAACTAAAAAAGGACAACATATTCTACAAATCAGCGGTTTCTTTATTAAAAATTATAGTTCTCGTCGTTCTTGCATATCTTTTTCTCGCTAAAATAGTTTTTGCGGAAAATAAAACCCAATTCATAATTGGGCTTTTTGTTTTGATTTTTATAACTTTACCGACGATTTTTATCATATTTTTTAAGAAAAATTTTTTTCGCGAAAACCCGGCATCCGCGAAAATATGGAAAATTTACCGGGTTATTTATGTAATTTTCATTGTTTTGTATATTGCGCTTTGGATTTTTGGAACGTGGCACTTAAATGAGGTCGCAAAAACTCAAAAAGCAGTAGATTTTATAAAGTCGCAAAAAATTACCTTGGATGACGTTATGGGAAAAAATTTGCCGCCAGTCCCGGATCAAAAAATCAATGATTCAACAATTGCCGGTATTGATGCAAATAAAAATAACATCCGAGACGATGTTGAGTTAGTAATTTTTAAAGAATATCCAAATTCAGCCAAAATCCGTGCCGCTGAACTTCAATATGCAGAAACCCTGCAATTAGAACTAACCCAAGTTTCCAATTCCGCCACATTGGTCGCCTCAATGCAAAAAGATGATTTGGCATTCGACTGCCTTGGTTATTCTGGGCCAGATACAAGTCTTTCTGCCGCGAAAAATAAAGAACAAGAAATCAAAAATATTGTTTTGAATACAGACTTACGTAAAAATAGATATTCAGATGAATATAATAAATATATGACAAGCTACGCTTCGTTATCTAGTCCAGAGTGTGATATAGAGCTCTCATCATTACCAAATTAATATGAAAAAGATCATTTTTTTCTTTTTTGTTATATCTTTACTAATCACGCCATTTTTTAGTTATGCTGATTGCAATCAGCCTGGAACCACTATTATTTTCATAAATGGGATGTTCACATTTAGTAAAGATCAAGCGAACGATTCTAAAAAAGATCTCGAGTATCAATACAAAATTAAAGGTAAAAATAATGATGTAAATTTTAATTTGGGTTATAATGCTTCGCACGTGGGTGGCTTGGCAGATATATTGGACGTTGCCCAACAGGCGTATGCCGGAGGTTTTTTGGATTATGATTTGACGAATATTCTGAGGACCACTCATAATGATTCGAATACGCAGAAAATTCTTTTAGTTGGCCATTCGCAGGGAACTTTTTACACAAATGCCGCTTACGATTATTTAGTAAAAGATGGTGGTGTAGATAAAAATTCTATTGGTGTTTACAATGTGGGAACTCCTGCTAATTTTGTGGCTGGCAATGGCGGATATTTAACTTCCAGTACCGACAAAGTTATAAATTATGTTCGGGGGGTTACCACGCTTGGCGATGCTAAAAAACCCTTGGCAGCGAACATAGATTTAAAACTTTCAGCAAGTGAGGAAGCAAATCCTCTTGGCGGCCATTCTTTCAGCGATGTTTATTTGGCCGAAGCTCCAAACAGAATAATAGGCGATATAGACCAAGAAATAAATAATTTATCTGCAAATAGTGATAAAAGCGAGTGTTTTGTCCAGCCGCCTACTGGTGTTGCTTACTGGATTACGGATACAGGATATTATATTGCTGACAATATTGGCGAGCACCCTGAATATTTTGCAACTTCGCCCGGCCCCGGCCAAATGGCAAGCGTTGGCGACTCTTTATTTCAAGGGATATATAATTTTGGAAAGGGAATCGTGTCTGACGTGGCGCAGGTGTTAAGCCAAAATAAACAAATTGGAGCAGCATTATCTTTGCCCTTAGTCCAAAATAACAATCAAAGTCCGCCAGATACTTTTGGTACTTTCTCTTCTTCTATTTCTATCCCTGCTCCGGATGTACCGCAAGTACAGTTTGCCGGCGTTCAAACTGCAATCGCGCCAGTTGAAACAGAAAGTGTGCAAGACCAATTAGACGATATCCAGGAAAAAATAGATATTATAAGGCAGGAAGTGCAGGCGCTTATTGCCCAGCAAAATTCGGATATTCAGCTGGCAGAAGCGCAAATACTCCAGCAGCAAGATGACCAAAATAATGATCAAGACACAGATGATAAAGATAAAAATAAGAAAAACGAAGATAATGCAATAGTTTATCCCGAAATTTTGATTTCAGAAGTCCAGATTGACCCGATTGGACAAAGATTTGTTGAACTTTATAATCCAAATGCCACAAGTGTTTCTTTAATCGGTTGGTATTTGCAGAGAAAAAATAAAAACGATACTTCTTGGAATTCTCTTGTTTCATCAGCCAATTTTCAAAATAAAATAATTTCAGCGCGCGGTTATTTTCTCATTTCCAGGCAACTTGGAAATTCAGACATTTTATCAGACATAACGCTTAGCGACGATAATTCATTAGCTCTAAAAAATCCCAATGGAGATATTTCCGATAAAATAGGCTTTGGCAATGCTTCAGACCCAGATTTATCAGCAACTCTCAATCCTGCATCGTGGCAAAGCATAGGCAGAAAAGTTTCAAATGGGACAGAACAAGATATAGGCTACAATTCAGCAGATTTTGAGTTAGACGCGCCGACTCCAAGAGCGCAAAATATCACATATATTGCTCCGCCAGCTCCGGGCGGGGACGGCGGAGGCGGTTCTGCACCAGTGTTGAAAAATATTTTAATAAGCGAAATCCAAACTGACAGTATCGCGGGAGTCGGCGGCACAAACGACGACTGGGTAGAATTGTATAATCCTAATAGCATAAGCGTTTCTTTAGCTGGCTGGTCAATCCAAAAACATAGTTCTGATAGCCCGTGTTCCATGAACGTTGCTTTTGGAGCAGTAAATTTTTCTAACAGCGCAATAATTCCCGCCAATGGATATTTTTTGATTGTTAGAAATAGTGCCAATCAAAATTTATTAGATATAGCGGATATGACGTCGTCTTATTTACAATTGAGCGGCAATAACACAATTTATCTTGTAAAAAGCCAAAATAAAATTACAGTTGGAGATGATGCAAATATTGTAGACAAGATTGGCTATGGCACAGCTTGTTTCCCAGAAAATATTTCGGCTATAAATCCTCCGGAAACAGAAAGTATCGGCAGAAAAATTTTGCCGGATGGTACAGAACAAGACACAGACAATAATTTGAATGATTTTGAATTACAAAATCCAACTCCCGGCAAGGAAAATAAAACTTATGCTCCGCCAAGTCAAAACGACACAACCGCCCCAATAATAACTTTAAATGGCGACATTGAAATCACAATTAATATCGGAGACTCCTATACTGATGAGGGAGCAACGGCTTTAGACAATGTAGATGGGGATGTTACTGCGAATATAGTAATTGTTAATCCGGTTAATGTTGATACGGCACGAGATTATACAATCACTTACAATGTTTCTGATGCAGCAGGGAATAATGCTGTTCAAGCCACAAGATTGGTTCATGTGGTTACCGTTCCGACAGTTCCAAAAATTTTGATAAACGAAATACAAATTGCAGGAAAAACCGCCAATGACGAATTTGTCGAGCTTTATAATCCTAATAATTTTCCAATTGATCTTTCCGGCTATGCCTTAAAAAAAGAAACCGCTTCCGGCAGTTCAAGTTTAAGCGACTTGGTTAGCCTAAAATCAAAAGCTTTTTCCGGTAAAACAATTAGCGCCTTGGGATATTTTTTAATAGTTCCTCAGACTGGTTATTTAGGCACCGCAACTCCGGATTTATATTATTCTGGCGCCAGTTATTCTATCGCCGCCAATAATACAGTTTTGCTTTACGGCAATAGTGGTAATTTAGCGGACAAGGTTGGATTCGGCACAGCCTCGGATTTAAAACAGCAGCTGCTTTAAATCCGCCGGCAAACCAGAGTATTCAAAGAAAATGGGATTTAACCGCCAATAACCCCCAAGATACAGGCGATAATTCAGCAGATTTTGGGTTAGGAGTATCCACTCCGCGATTGCAAAATATTGTATATTCTGCGCCAGTTGATAAAACAGCTTTGGAATCAGCAGTCAGCGATGCAACAATTTTGCTGGCAGCTCATCCGGTTGGAACAGAAGCCGGCGATGTTTTTCAATCAGATCACGATTCCTATAATGATGCGATAATTGCAGCCAAAACAGTTGATAGCGACAGCAGTGCAACCCCAGCTGCAGTAAACAGTGCTATATCAGATCTTGCCACGGCTACTACAACCTTTAATGAAGCAATAATTACATCAGTTGACCAAGCTGCTGCTCAGACAGTAATAACCCAAATCGCAGCTTTGCCACATCCCTCAACTCAATTATCAACATCTATTGCCGACAATGGCACAATCACAGATTTTCAACTTCCTGACTTTGGATATAATCCTTTGCCATATATTTGTGGAGCAGATAGGATTTGTGGAATTTTCGTTGAAAATGGTGTGCCGATTGGAGTATATTCTGGTTTGAATCATTGGACTTCACATCCATATAATTGGAGTATTTTATTTGCTTCAAACGGCCTAGATGCCAATGTTGTTTTTGGCAGTGCTTCGGGTGAAGACGATTTTTATATTTTCCCGCTTGATTACGGAGAAACAGATTTTAATGACTGCTCTTCTAATTTTACGGAAACCTGTGCGAGTGGGTCGGAGTATTATCTGTCATTCACTCATACGGGCACAACTCCGGGCACGGGTTGGGCAACAAATTCCTTAATTGTAACAAATTCTTTAACCTTAGATAATGCTCAAGCTGTGTCAGATGCAGCAACAGCTTATAATGCTTTAACGCCAACCCAGCAATCATTGGTTACAAACTATACTACATTACAAGCATCCGTAATTCAGATTGCAGCTTTAACTGATGCAACAGCTGCAGTAGTAAATGCTGAAACAACTCCGACTCAAAGTAATATAGACGCCGCTAATGCCTTAATGCCAGCAGTAGCAGACGGACCAGCTAAAACATCGTTGCAAGATAGAATTGATGCTGTACAAATAACCGTAGATGCTAATGCCGCTGCCACATTAGCCGCTGCAAAATCAACAGCACACGATGCTCTTACGACTGCTTTAGGAACTTATACTGAAACTGATTACACCCCTGACAATTGGACAACCTTAAATGGATTTAAAACCGCTGGCGATACAGCAATTGACGCCGCAACAGACTTAGACGGCGTAACTTCAGCTCAGAATACAGCAATTTCTGAAATGGCTGGGGTTCAAACAATTACTTAAAATAATCAGAGCGAAACTGTTGACCAACGCCAAACTTGCATAATATAGATCCAAATGACTCGGAGAAGAACACCTTTCAATAAAATTTCGTGCAATAACTCGCTTATTTTTTTGCAAAATTTTGTAAAAAAGATTACAAATAGTAAATACAAATGAATCTAGATAATTTAGAAAAGGTTTTAGAAAAAGAGCCGAAATACCGGTTGAAACAGGCAAAAGATGCTGTTTTCAAAAATTTTATTTCCGATTGGTCGGAGGCTACTTTTTTTGCGAAAGATTTGAGGGATAAATTGAACAAGGAATGCCCGCTCAAAATTGAGGCGGATGTTTTGGTTTCTAAGAAACCCTTCGGCTCCGCTCAGGGCGGGGGAAGCGTGAAGGCCAGGATAAAATTAAGAGATGGGCTGATGATTGAAACTGTTTTGATGAGGCATATTGATAATAGAAATACTGTTTGCGTTTCTTCTCAGGTCGGATGCCCATTGGGATGCCTTTTTTGCGCTACAGGGAAAATGGGATTTAAAAAAAATTTAACTTCCGATGAAATTATAGAACAGGTGATTTTTTTCAATCGATACTTGAAAAAAATCACCCTGAGCGAAGCCGAAGGGTTATTCCAGCGAGTTACCAATGTCACTTATATGGGAATGGGCGAGCCATTTTTAAATTATGAAAATGTTTTAAAATCAATAAGAATTTTAAACGACAAAGAATATTTTAACATCGGCGCCAGGTCGATTTCCGTTTCAACAGCAGGAATTATCGAGGGCATAAAAAAATTGAGCCAAGAAGGCCTGCAAATTAATCTGGCGATTTCTTTGCATGCGCCAAATGATAAATTAAGAAAAGAATTAATGCCGATAGATAAAAAATATCCGCTTGAAGCTGTTTTAAAAGCTGTTGATGATTATATAAATAAAACCAAAAGAAAAGTGATGTTTGAGTATGTTTTAATAAAGGGAGTCAATGATTCCGATGAGCAGGCTATGGAGTTGGCAAAAATAATGAATAAAAAATTATATTTTGTAAATTTAATCTTATACAATGCGACAGGCATTTTTAAGGCGTCGGATACAAAGAGGGTAGAGGGCTTTAAAAGGGTGCTTGGAAAAGAAAAAATAAATTTTTCCCAAAGATACAGATTTGGCGACGATATACAGGCGGCATGCGGCCAATTCGCGACAAACACTAAATCTCCGCAATAAAAAAACCATCAGAAGCTGCTCGCACCCTTCATTTTTAAAAATATATAGAAGGCTGTATACAGGCGGCATGCGGTCAATTTGCCACTTCAAAATAACTAAGAAGCAAAATCCCCCCGTGCAAAAATTCACGATCGTGAATTTTTGCAC
>CAIMWV010000023.1 GCA_903845295.1 Candidatus Staskawiczbacteria bacterium | reverse complement strand
TGACGTGGCTCCGCCGGGCGGAGAAAGTCTGAAGGATGTATATGAAAGAGCGGTTCCCTTTTTTAAAAAATATGCCGAGAAAGATTTAAAAAATGGAAAAAATGTTCTGGTGGTCGCCAGCCATAACAGCTTAAGGGCAATTGTAAAATATATTGAAAATATATCCGATGAAAAAATTATTGACCTTGAACTGCCGTTCGGCGCGCTTACCAAATATGATTTTGACGGAAAAACTTATAAAAAATTTGCATAAAAATAAAGATATATTATAATTAGTAATTATTAAACTGTTAGATTGTTAAACTGTCAGATTGTTAAATTGAAAAGATCAATATAACAATTTGCAATATAGCAATAAAGCAATAAAAAATGAAGTTAAATTTCAGTTTTTTAAAAAAAATGAATAGAAATACTATTCTTATTGCCGTAGCAATAATCGCCATTGTTATAACGGGTGGCTTAATCTATGCTAATTCAAATCATGGATTTAGCCTGCCAGCTATTTTTGGAATGTCAGACAGCCAAATTGGAAAAAAGGTAGTAGATTATATAAATAACAATCAGCTTTCGCAAACACCGGCTACTCTGGTAAGCGTTTCTGAGGAATCAGGATTAGTCAAAGTAAAAATTAAAATCGGCACAAATTCGTTTGATTCATACGCAACAAAAGACGGAAAACTTTTGTTCCCGCAGGCATTTGACATGAGCCCAAAACCAGCCAGTGCTTCCACAAGCGCGAATAGTGGCTCAGCCCAAACTCCGGCACAGGCCGCCGCGTCTGTTAAAAAGACAGAGAATCCAATGTTAGAGGCATTCGTAGTAAGCAGCTGTCCGTTTGGTCTGCAAATGCAAAGAGCAGTAGCCGATGCTGTAAAAAACATTCCATCTTTAGCCTCGAATGTTGTGATCAGATATATCGGTTCAATATCCAATGGCGCCATAAGCTCTATGCATGGCCCGGAAGAAGCTCAGGAAAATTTAAGGCAGATTTGTATCAGGGAAGAGCAGCCGACAAAGTTTTATAATTACATTTCCTGTTATATGAAAAAACAGACCGCTACTGCGGCAAGCGGCATGCCATTGGGTGATTCCACAGGATGTCAGGCGACGAGCGGAGTTGACGCTGCTAAACTAAGTGCATGCGTTTCAGATTCAAGCAAAGGATTAGCTTACGCTAAAAAAGATTTTGATTTGAGCGCTAAATATAATGTTTCCGGATCCCCAACATTAATTTTAAATGGAGCGCAGATTTCAGAATCTGGTTTTGGCGGCAGGTCTTCTGACGGAGTAAAATCAATGGTGTGTGCCGGCTTTAATTCAAAACCAAGTTTCTGTTCTAAAACGTTAAACACCGCAGAGGCATCTGCTTCTTTTTCTTCAACCTATTCTACGACCGGTGCTTCCGGCAGTACCGCTTCCAATAATAATTGTGCAACGGCTCAATAATTCGAGTCCCACGTAGTGGGACAAAAACCCCGCCTTCCATATATATGGGATATATAGGCAGGCAAAAAATAAAATTAAAATAATAAAAATTGCGTGTCCTACCTTTGTATTGTAGCTTAAGAGGCGGGGTGCTCACTTCGTTCGCATGGTAAAATTATATTCCACACCGACGTGTGTATATTGCAAAACATTGAAAGGATATTTTAAGAGAAATGGGATCGAGTTTGAGGATATCGACATATCAAAAGATGAAAAAGAGCTCCAAAAAATGATAAAACTTTCAGGACAGATGAGTGTTCCTGTAGTTGACATAGATGGAGAAGTTATACTTGGCTTTGACAAGGTAAAAATAGATAAATTATTAAAAATTAATAAATAATATGATTAAAGTCGCAATCAACGGCTTTGGGCGGATAGGCCGCCAGGCCTTCAAAAATATTGAGGAATTTCATCCTGATTTGGAGGTTGTTGCGATAAACGATTTGACGGACAATCCGACCCTCGCGCATCTTTTAAAATACGATTCAAACTACGGCAGATACGGAAAAGAGGTCACAGCTACTGAAGACTCGATTACCGTCGGGAAAAAGAAATATCTGGCTTTAGCCGAGAAAGATCCTGAAAAACTGCCCTGGAAAAAATTGGGCGTAGATATTGTTTTAGAGTGCACCGGATTTTATACAGATAAAGAAGGCGCCGGAAAACACATAAAAGCCGGGGCTAAAAAAGTTATAGTTTCAGCTCCGTGCAAAGACTTGCCGGGATTTGTTTTAGGAGTTAACGCAGATACTTTTGATTCTGAAAAAATTGATGCAATGGATATGGGTTCTTGCACGACAAATTGCATAGCGCCAATCGCCAAGGTTTTAAACGACGAGTTCGGCATTGTAAAAGGATTTATGACAACAGTCCACAGTTATACAAACGACCAAAGGATTCTTGACCTGCCGCATAAAGATTTAAGGCGGGCAAGGGCTGCAGCGATGAATATAATTCCAACATCAACGGGAGCCGCAAAAGCAATCGGCAAAATTATTCCCAATCTTGACGGAAAGCTGGATGGAATTGCCATGAGAGTTCCTACGCCGGTTGTTTCTGTTTTGGATTTAATTGTTGAAGTAAAAAAACCGACAACAAAAGAAGAAGTGAATCAAGCTTTTAAAAAAGCAGCTGCATCAAAAAATTTCAAAGGAATTTTAAGGGTGGAAGAAGAACCATTGGTTTCAATGGATTTTAAAGGAGATACGTATTCGGCGATTGTGGATGCAGGGGAAACAATGGTAAAAGATAATCTGGTAAAAGTCGTCGGTTGGTATGACAACGAATGGGGGTATTCAACAAGATTAGCCGAGTTCACTGAGTTTGTTGGCAAGAAATTGTAAGGCGCTCGCACCCTTCATTTGGAAGATATATATAGAAGGTTGTATGACAATGAACGGGGATATTCGTGCAGATTGGCTGAGTTCGCAGAATTTGTGGGAACCTGCCTCCGCTAAAGCTACGGCGGGCGAAGTAAAATTTAATAACAAATAAAAATCCGAGATAAGTGCTCGGATTTTTATTTATGTTAAAACCATTGACAATAGGCTTTAAATATGGTATCAATATGGCATGGGAAAAAAGCCATGTGGCTTCAGATAGAAACTTCGTGTTTTGGGGGAAGGGACTCTAGGAAAAGGGGAGGTGGCAGATGAAGATCAAGAACGGGAGGTGGAAGATGAGTAAGCTCGTTGTCATTTTTTCGGCGGTTGTTGCGCTTCGGCTCTGCGCCGGGACTCCAACCGTCACGCAGAATTCACTCCAGTGGCAGTTTGGCGCTGGAGAACGCAATGCGATTACCGTTGTTGGCACCAACTTCACGGCGACCAACAACAGTATCGTGTTCAAGAAGCTGAATGGCCAGCCTACGCAGTCCGTCCAGTTCGACGGGCTTACGTCGGCCGACACCACGACGCTGAGCTTCACCATCCCCAACAACTACTCTGACGGTTCCAATGTCGGACAGGGGGTGAACACCGTGATGGTGCATAATGATAATGGCGATAGTAATACTGCCACTATCACGATCATTTCTAAGACAATGGTGTTCAGGACCCCTTGTTATAATATAGACGGCAGTACGCCGAATATTACCATCGGGGGATCGCCAATACCAGTCACGTTTGATGCGTTTGGAGTGGCTAAGGCCGACATGTCTCTCTATCGGGTGAACCCCGATAAGTCAGAGACTTTCGTCAGCTTTATCACCACATTCAACTGCAGTGCCGGAAACTCCAAGGCCAACCTTGAGGGTAAACACTACTGGCCGAATCCCGCAAGCGAGGTTTGGCCAACAGCCGGAACGTACAGGTTCAAGCTCGTGGACAAGGCAACGTGGAAACCCGCGCCCCTGTCGCCCGAGAGCGATACATTCAATTTGGTGGATCCGCCAACGCTGAACAGCATCGCCATCACCACACAGGCGTCCAAGCTCGACTACTGGGTCAACGATCCTCTGGATCTTACAGGCCTGGTAGTGACGGGGACGTACAGCGATGGTTCGACGCAAGTCGAGGCGATCGGTCCGGG
>CAIMWV010000022.1 GCA_903845295.1 Candidatus Staskawiczbacteria bacterium | reverse complement strand
GAAGAAGAAAAAATGGCTCGTTTCCGCAACTCGGCGATTGGTTTTGTTTTTCAATTTAATAATTTACTTCCGGAATTCAACGCTTTGGAAAACACCATGATGCCGGCTTTAATCAGCGGGATGTCCAAGAAACAAGCGTCAGAAAAAGCTTGCAAATTGTTGAGTGAAGTTGGATTAGAACATAGAAAAAAACACAAACCGGGAGAACTATCCGGCGGCGAACAACAGCGCGTAGCCATTGCCCGTGCCTTGGTGATGGAGCCGGAAATATTGCTTGCCGACGAACCTACGGGAAATCTTGACACAGAGACAGGAAAAAAGATAGAAGACATTTTAGTCAATTTAAATGCAACAAAAAGAATTACCCTTGTCACGGTGACTCATAACAAATTGCTTGCAGAAAGGATGTCCGGCAGGATTTCCCTGCGCGATGGGAAGATATATGACTATAAATAAAATAGTTTGTCAAACATGTTTAATCATTTTACTTTTAATCGTTTTTTTTATTCCTCACGCGTATTCTCAGGAATTAAAAAAAATCAGCGTACTGCCTTTTGAAGTTTACAGTAGTGGCAATAGCGCGGCAATCAAGGAATCTCTATATAAAAATTTGGTCGAAGAATTAAAAAAGGAAAAACTTGTTCAAATAATTCCTACGGATGCCTTTCTTCAGAGCAATCTCAAAATGGATGAAAAACAGGCAATCAAAAATGGGAAATCCTTGGGTGCTGATTTTGTGATTATCGGCAGCCTAACCCAATTAGGTGAAACTTTAAGTATTGATGCCCAAATAATTGATGTAACCATGGCGAGTATTTTATCCACAGCTTCCGTTCAAGGCAAAGGGTTGGCCAATATGGGTGCGATAGCAGCGCAATTAAAAACAGAAATTCTTATTCGTACCGGATTAGTTCAAAAAATATCCAGGGTTGAAATTAAAGGGAACCGGAAGATAGAATCTTCCGCGATCATCGCGCAAATCAAAAGCAAAGCAGGCAATCATTTTTTCGAAGCAGAAATTGCAGCTGATATTAAAACAATTTTCAAAATGGGCTTTTTTCTGGATGTAACTGCGGAGGCTACGTCAACACCAGAAGGGAAAGTCATCACTTTTATTGTGCAGGAAAAAGGACTAATTTTAGAAATTCAGATCAACGGAAATAAAGCCTTAAGTAAAGATGATATTCAAGAAGTTCTGACAATTAAGACTAAGCAAATTGTTGATCAGGAAAAAATTAAAGCGGATATAGAAAAAGTAAAAACACTTTATGACAATAAAGGTTATTACAATGCTGAGATAAACGATAAAGTCGAACGGGACGGAGAAAAAGATTTTCGCGTAATTTTTAACATTAAAGAAAATGACAGACTCTACGTTAAGTCGATCACTTTTGAAGGTAACGAAGCCTACAGCTCAAAAGAATTGAAAAATATGATGAGCACTTCTGAGCACGGCATTTTTTCTTTTATCACCGATTCCGGTTTGCTCAAGCGCGATCAACTGAAACAAGACATTGGTAAATTAACTTCTTATTATTTCAATAATG
>CAIMWV010000021.1 GCA_903845295.1 Candidatus Staskawiczbacteria bacterium | reverse complement strand
ATTATTAATTAATTTTTTAATTTTATTTATAACTTCGGATAAATTATTTTCAACTTCATTTTCCCACACTCTTAAAACCTTCCAACCCTGTTTCTTAAGTTTAGCCCTGTTTTTCCTGTCGCGCAAGATGTTCGATTTTATTTTTTCCCGCCAGTATTCTTTCGGAAGCCTTTTTCCAGTTTTTGAAAAATTTCTTCCATGCCAAAAATCTCCGTCTATGAAAATCGCTATCTTTTTTTTAGGAAGAGCAATATCGGGAGAGCCGGCAGCTTTTTTATAATGTTTTTGAAAATAAATGCCATTCTTACGAAGTTCATGGAAAACCAGCTTTTCGATGCCCGTATTTTTGGAACGGATTTTCGACATTATCTCGCTCCTCTTTTTTTTTGTGAAAACATCCATAATTTTAACCCTGTGGATAACTACCGCTTTTTGTTTCGGTTTTTATTCGGTATAATTAAATTGTAATACAAATAATTTTAAATGCAACATGCAGACGTTAACAAAAAAACAAAAGCAAATTTTTGACTTTATCAATGGCTATATCGCAGAAAATGGCATATCCCCTACCATGGAGGAGATAAGAAAAAAACTCAAGCTGAAAGCAATATCTACTGTGCATGAACATATAAATACATTAAGGAAAAAGGGGTATCTATTAAAAAATGCAATCTCCGCTCGTAGCATTGCCCCTCAAAAACAAATAAGAGCAGTTGTCGATATTCCAATCGTCGGGAGAATAGCGGCTGGAAAACCCATAGATGCTATTGAAGAAAATTTCCAGGATACTGTCTCCATCTCAAATACGGCTATTAAAAATTCTAAAGATTATTATGCTCTTAAAGTTGCCGGAGATAGCATGGTCGGCGAGGGCATTTTTGACGGCGACATTGTGGTAATCAAGAAGCAATCAGTTGCGGAAAATGGCCAGACAGTAGTCGCAATCATAGATGATAACCAGGCAACGCTGAAAAAACTTTACAGAGAAAAAAATAGATTCAGGCTTGAGCCTAGAAATTCCAGTATGTTGCCGTTCTTCAGAAAAGAAGTCGAAGTAAGGGGCGTAGTCGTCCAAGTTATAAGCAATTTTCCAGCCAAGCCTGATGAAAATGTTTCTAAAAGAAGCAAACATAGCTTTAAAACTATAGACCTCTTCGCTGGCATCGGCGGAATACGCATCGGCTTCGAGAGGGCTGGCTTTGAAACTGTTTTTTCCAATGATTTTGACGAGCAATGCAAAGTTACTTACGATTTAAATTTTTCAAGAGCAAAATTGGTGGTAGAAGATATCAAAAAAATCGGCATAGATGATCTGCCAAAATTCGACTTTTTACTAGGAGGTTTCCCGTGCCAACCATTCTCGATAGCCGGCTACAGGCAGGGTTTTAACGACGAAAAAGGCCGCGGAAATTTGTTTTCCGACATTGCTAGGATTATTGAGGCTCGCAAACCAGAGGGTTTTCTCCTTGAAAATGTTAAAAATCTAAAAAGCCATGACGGCGGAAAAACCTTTAGGGTGATAGAGGAAACCTTAAAAAATCTCGGCTACTACATGAATGCCAGAGTTCTGAACAGCATGGAGTACGGGGACATACCTCAAAATCGAGAAAGAATTTATATCGTAGGCTTTAAAAATAAAACTTATGCTGATAATTTTTCTTTCCCCGAACCGAAAAAATTGACTAAAAAAATTGCCGACTTGCTAGAAAAAAATGTTCCGGAGAAGTATTACTACAACGGGAAGCCTTTATATAAAAAATTGAAAAAATTTGTGGCAGAGGAAGGAAAAGTATATCAATGGCGGAGGCAATATGTCCGCGAAAATAAAAGCGGAGTCTGCCCGACCCTTACGGCGAATATGGGCATGGGTGGCCACAATGTTCCGATTATAAAAGACAAAAAAGGAATTAGAAAATTGACTCCGTTGGAGTGCGCCAGAATCCAAGGCTTTCCAGAAAATTATAAATTGCCAAAAATTTCAGACTCCGCCCTATATAAACAATTTGGAAACTCTGTAAGCGTCCCCGTCATTGAAGCGGTGGCCAAAAGGATGATGATAGCTATGGAGTCTTAAATATTTTTTGCTATCTTTTTAAGATTTTCTTCGGCAGATTTTATCAGGCCCTTTCCCTGCAGATAGCTAAGACTTCTTTTAGCAACCCAGATGTTGTTCCTAGCCAAAGTGGGGTTTCTTCCTACCGTTGTCATATCATAAAGATAATACTTTCCCCTTTCTAATTTAAATTCTCCTAATATCTTATTTTTAATCGTTGCATCGGTCTTTGCATATATAAATCTCCTTACTGATTTATCATTTTTTTTCTCAAATATTCTGACCTTGCCGTCTAATTTAATGGCCCCGAAAACACTCGGGGGCGGAAAACCTTTGTTTTGGCTATATTTTTTTATCTCTCCTCCTTTTTGTATGCCTAAATCTTTAAATTTTCCGGCTTCAAGAGCGCGTTTAAATGATTTTCCGACATCCACAAATAAATCAGTGTTATAAAAAAGGCTATCTTTTTTAAACACGGTTCCGTTCCTCTCTAACTCGGCCCCGGAGATAGCATATTCGATTTTAATAAAAGCCTTGTATGCATCGGCGAATTTATTAAATGTTTCTAAATCAGTTATCTTTTTTAAATAAGTTCCTAGCAAGTCTTTTTCTTTTGGACTTTTATTTGAGTCATCATTATCTATTGATACCCCTATTATAAATATTTTATTCGGATCCTTTGCTGATTTTTTAATTGTTTCGTATTGCTCTAAAGTAAGGCCCAGCCAGTGATCTCCCCTTCCGGTATTTTTAATCTCAATGAATAAATTTGGTTTCCTATTTAAACTATTTTCAATTACACCTACTATATCCGGTTCATTTTTCACTTCATTAATGGGTTTGAGATCAAAATCCAAAACAAATTTTTTTTTAGAGTTAAAGCTCTGCAGGATATTTACAACTCCAATTTCAGCGAGCTTCCCCAACAAAAAACTGTCTAGCACTTCGCCCAAGCTACGAGCTGAGCCCGCCGTTCTTGTTGTACCAGATTTCGTCGGATCGAGGTGGTATTTTACGGCGAATTCGAAAGCAGTTTGGAAATCTTTTTTTGTAAGATTATATTTCATATAAAATTATAAATAATTTAAAATTTTAATCACTTATTCCTTGGTGATTATTATCTCCACTTTACCCCTAAAACCGGCTGTTTTCAAGTTGACATATTTATCTTTTCATAGAACTCAACTGATATATATTCCTTGCCGGTTGTTTTAGAAAAAATTTTTGCACCCTTCGTATAGAATATATATAGAAGGCCTTTATTTATTTTATAATAATAAAAAAACTCTTTCCCCCTCTTTAAAAACTCATTCCAACATTCTCAAGAATGTTGGAATGACATTCTTATATTTAAAAATCGCCCCCAAATTTCAATTTTAAATTTTTATTATTTTTTTAAAATTAATTATTAAAAAAACTCTTTCCGTTTGGGGAAAGAGTTTTTTTAACAGTAAAAACCTTATCTATCTTTCCCTCGCGGGCTGGATTTGGCACCTTGCCCTGAGCCCGTCGAAGGGTTTGGGGTAGGTTGCCGGACGGATCACAGGGCCAATTCCCTAACCGTCACTCTTGATAATTATTAAATTGTAACTTTATTATAGCAAAAATTTTCCGGCAGTCAAATCTTATTCTTAATCTTCGGCATTCTCGATGTCTGGAAATTTTGTATCCTTAAAAAGCATCTCTCTCATTTCTTTTTTTAATTCTTCCCAACGTTCCAGGGGCAACAACACGATAGTAGATCCAATATAGAAATTAATATCCTCGTCGTCTTTCCATACGGTAAGAATCTTGCCGTCATAAATTTCCACATTTTTCGATTTTTCGTATCTGGGCATAACGTGGGTTATCTTTAACTCGATAAGGTTATTCTTATTGCTCTCCGGAGCTTTTTCTTGATGTTTTAACTTTTTGCTTGAAGTTTCTTTATTTGCCATATTTTTTATTGTTTATAATTTTGATATGTCAGTTTACTACTTATAGTAACCTTGTCAATCCTTCGATTCTACTCAGGATAAACGCTTCGGCAAACTCAGGGCAAGCTATTTCCATCGGCTCAACGCGTTGAGCCGATGGATTTTATGCAAAAAAAAGCCCCGTTGCGAAAATGCATTTCACGGAGCAAAAAAACGAAGGACTGTTTACTGCTAGCAGCAAACAGCTTTGCCTTTGGGCGGTTTCAGTACCTGCACTTCTCCCTCCGCAAAGCCGAAGCAGTCGTCGCCTTCTGTGTATCGAGGGTATCCATGCTTCTTCCAGTACCGTACAGCTTTGTGCCGGCAAGCTCTCTCGAGCGCCGCAATAGCGTCGCTCTGCAGCACCGAAACTCCGATGCGAGGCCTGATCGGTTTTCCGGAAATCGCTCCTCTTTCACGTCCCTCCGGCAGCCCCATCACCGGATCACAAGGAAGAATGAGGCCGAGCCACTCTCTGCGAATCTTAAGCGGCGCTTCGCCGGCAGGCGTGCGGACGATCTTCACATGGCTTTTGGGACTTGGACGAATATGCTCCCTACCAGTTGTGTCTTCGTCCAATTTTACGCCACAAAAGTAACAAGTGCTGAAACCATCGCCAACGCCAGCCCCCTCCATGATTGGAAGAGGACGATCTTTCACCTGCTTCATCGCAAACCCTCCCGAAAAAAGACCCCGCCCTATGTCAAAGAGCAAACCATTTCTGCTCTTTATCTTTAAAATAGACCTTTAAATAATTTTGTCAACCGAAAATCCCCCTGCGCAAAAATTGGCGATCGCCAATTTTTGCGCAACGACAAATTTTACAAAAAAAATCTCCAAACGCTGTTTTTGCCTGGAGACTTAATACTCGACCGAAGTATTACACGAATTGTCATTTGAACCTGTTGTGCACGGGAGCATAAATCGCCCGGATACAACTGTCCCATGCCGGGGATTCGGCATCCCTGCCGCACTCCTCCCAGTGACGGTACATTTCCCAGTCACTGCCCAGCACCTTATACCGGTATTCGGCCATGACTCTCAGCGTGTGTTGGCATGTTTCAGCCCACGCCCGCTTTTCCGATTCCACCGCATCATCGATAGTGTATGGCTTATCGGATGCCTTTTCCCTCACCCAGCCGCCGGCCAGGTGGTCCATCTCGTGCAGGACCGACACCGCTAACGAGTTCCTTATGATTTCATCGCGCTGAGCCACGCCGTTTTCTTCCCATATCTTGTATAAATTGCAATAAGCCGCCACATATATGCGCAGACACGTCTTGCCCCCTACCAGGCAGCTCTCCGCAAGAATGTACGGATGCACCGGGTGGTATCCGAGCACCACATCCGCCCCTAAGCCAGTATTGTAGCGGGACTTGATCTTTACGGACAGGAAGTCATACCGCTCGTTTATCTCCTTGAGCGGGAATGTCCTTTCGTTGAGCTGCTGTGCTACCGGCTGAAGTCGTTTGGCCCAGAATTCCGTCATCTGGGTTTCTTCAAATCGGTGTATAGTCAGCTTCGGCTCTTGCGCATGGTTCTGGCGCAAGAATGCGGCGATGACAGCGGCAAAGATCACCAGGACGAAGGCTGCTATAGCCTTAGCGAAAATCCCGAATTTCTTTTTGGCCGCTTTTTCCTGCCCCTCTTCCTTGCGCTTGTTCCTTGACATCTCGGTTCCCTCCAATTGTTGGGTTTAAGGTTCTGTTTCGAACATACCATAAAATATTCTATTTGTCAAACCCTGCCGCGCAACAAAAAAAAGCCCCGCACACATCTCTGTGCCGGGGCATTGGATTTCTCCCTTACTTGCGGTTGCGCGGACGATGAAGTCCTTCAGGACGCACCAGGCAGATTGCCGGAAGAAGCGCTTGCTATGCGCCTTGCCGAAATTTGGCTGGCTGTCAGGGCAACAAGCCTGAAAAAAACTTCTGGGCCCTCCTCATCAATAATCTTGTTCTTGGCGCCTTCGCTGGGCCTCGAGTGGTTAAGCTTCTTCCAAACCTTGTGGTGCCTGGGGCACAGCTTCGTCCCCGGCGCCGGCGTGCACTCCTTATAGCACGCGACGCATTCTACTACTACAGGCTCCGACTTTTTCATCCACGACTCCTCCCGCCAGAAAGCCCATGCCATTGCCTAGAAACAATTGTCAAACTTTATTATGTCAATCTTACTCCTCTGGCGGATTACGTCAACCCTTAGCGGCAAAAAAAAGCCTGCCGAGATTTCCTCGTCAGGCCATGCTTCACAAATGCCGCCATCTTACGGTACGATTTCTATGTCGTCCACGTAGATGGTGCAGCTTTTCCGGTTATCTGAGACATTCGTTACCCAGCAGAACCCGCCGATAAGGCTTGAAAGCTCTTGCCCCTTCAGGTCAATGGAATATTGCTTCCATTCCTTGGTCAGTTTGATGACTCCGGTGCTTACCGGACCGAAAGAGTCCTTATTCGGAAGCCCGCCGGTGTTTATGCCCCCAATCTTGAACTCGGCTTTCTCTCCGCCCACTTGTCCGCAGGCCCAGAAATTCAAGGCGCCGGCTCCACCCTTGATCTTGTAGCCGGGATATTTCCCCCAATTGTTCAGGGGAAACTGCCAGTAGACACCCGACCAGCCTTGCCTGGCGAGGGTCGGGTCATAGGATATGCGGGCGCAGATTGTCCCGGAATGAGGATTTGTCGTGCAGGACTTGTCAACATCAACCGGTTTCTCATCGCCCATCCAGCCCGACGGCACAAACTTGACTCCGCCGCCTTCGCCGTCGTATATGACCAGGGGCGCGGTTACTTCCACGATCGAGGCCACAAATTTCGGCCGATTGATTCCGGCCCTGGCTACGGCAGGCAGGAGGCTTTCGATCTTGGGCTTGGCACTTCCGCTGGAAGAGCAAAGTCCCCAGTTGCCGCCGACATTCCCTTCAAACTTGTCCTTCCATCTCTCATCAAACATCTCGAAGTAGAAATATTTGATGTTATTCTGGCGCGCCAGCTCCGTGAATTCTTTGAAGAACCTCGCCTGATTCTCTTCCGAGGGCTTGGCTTTTTCTTTTGCATCTCCGGCCGAGGGCCAGCCCGTTTCGCCGATGATCACTTCTTTCCCAGGAAACTCCCGGCAAAGCTTTTGCCAGATATCAACTATATAAGGCGCGCCGTTTTCAATAGCGATGCCATCCCAATACGAATAGATGTGCGGAAGGATGAGATCCACGGCATTGCCGACCTTCGGGTGCGCCAGCAAGACTTTCCATGTTTCCCCCGTCGTGACCTTGATGCCTTCAATGTCTTTAAGGGCGTCTTTAACTTCTTTGATGATGGCCAGTAGCTCGTCTTCGGTCAGGTCCTTGCGCAGGAGCACCTCGCTTCCCACAATCACGACCTTGATGCTTTTGTGCTTCTCTTTAACGAGCTTGATGGCCGCGTCAATCTCTTTCCGGTTGTCGTCCTTCAATTTGCACAGCCAGATTCCCACATAGCAATCCGTTCCGTTTTGGTCGCAGATTAACGGGATCAGCCCGGGAGTTCCGCCCGAACCGTATGTACGTATGAGCTTCGTAATCTTCGAGATGAAGACAATGTCTTCTTCAATCTCTTTCTTGGCCGGGAAAACCCCGCCCTCCGGATCTTGATTGTCCCTGAACGGACCGTAGCAGACGCCCGAAAGCTGTCCGCCATCTTCCTCCTTCACCGGTTCCGCCGAGCCCGAAAGCCCGGCAAAAAACAAACAGGAAAGCAACACCGCCGCCAAAAGTTGCTTTTTCATGCCCCGCTCCTTTCTTTGACAAAGAGCAAACCATTTCTGCTCTTATATATAAGCTAATCCTTTAAATAGTTTTGTCAATAAAAAAGCTCCACTTTTCGCTTTCGCTAATAGGTGGAGTATGTCTTGCAAGGGCTTGGCTTGCCTGGTTTTTCACCAAAGCAGGTTCAAGGGCCCATGCATGAATCCGGCCTCAGTGGAGGTTGCTCCAAGCTTTTCGCCGGTCTCGGTGTTGTAGAACACTACAATTCCGGCTTGGCTTTGCCACTCGCCAATGTAGTGGAACCTTACCGCAAGCTTGTCCCCGAAGAGGCTGAACCCGAAAGCTTTGGCCGGGTTCTGCCCCAGCTTTATATTCACTTCCTTGCTTTCGGGGCTGCGCCTGATGGTCAGCGAGTTGGCGGCCTTGTCATACACGGCGTAAGAACCCGTGTATGGCAGGGAAGCCCGGTCGCCATCATTCAGATAGCAAGTCTTCGTGCTGCTGAACGCGCTCCCCAGAGCGAGCCATTGGCTCGTCCGCGGAAGAGCCATCACCACCGGCACCAGAAGTACCGGCACAAGAAATCTCCTGGGCCACTTGGGCAGATTGCTCACAATGGCCATCAGGATGATGAGGCCAATGGGAATCAGCACTCCCAGGAACCACCCCAGATAGCTGCTGTAGTGGACGACGGCGACGCAGAAAAACAACAGGAACAACAAAAACATCCACGGGAGCAAAAGGCAAACCAACCCAACCTTCTCCATCCTGGTAAGCTCAGCCTTGTCCCAAATGCTTTCGCCTTGACTCATGAGTCCCCCTTTCCGGGCTCGTTGACAAAGAGCCTCTCACCTTCAACGTACACCCAACTTATCCTTTGTCAAGCAATTCCGGCCCGCGCGCCAGCTGGCGCGCGGGAGTTACAGTTTCATTGACTATATTAAATTATGGCGTATTGTAAAAATTAATGGCACTTCCGATGAAGTGCTGCTCATTTACAAAGGAATACAGCCATGCTGCACACCATGCGCCTGGCAGCGGCTCTCTGCCTGCTTTCCTTGGTTTCTGCCGGAATTCTTCCGGCGGAAGAACAACTGGCTTCCTCCCGGTCAATCGGCTCGGGATACAAAGTTAAGACAGTGAGAGTCGGTGCCAACAGGGAGCGACAGGTCTTCCTCAACGGCCAGTATTTCATGACGGTTGTGCAAGACCACAGCAAAGCCGTGGCCATCAGGCCGCATCCGGGCGTTGACCCGAACGGCTGGGGCGCAAGCTGGTATCCCGAAACCTTCCTGCCCGGAGCCACCCTGCAGAAATGCAAGATTTCTGTGAGGGCAACTTCGTACGGCGTCATCCTGAAATCGTCGGGATACATTTACGGCAAGGCAAACATCAAGTTCGGCAAGTGGTCCACTTTCCTGATCCTGAAGTTCGACAGCCAGGCTAAGAAAATTACGGGCTCAGGAACCCAGAACATCCAGACAAAGAACTGGCCTTCCACCGTAATCCAGATAGGCGATTTGAACATCTGCAAGATTGCCAGCAACTACCTTGCCAATGTTCCGCTTGTCGGCGGCACAACCGGCGACACCGGCGATATGAAGCAGGTTGATGTTACCTGTGACTTCGGCTCGTTCACGTGGATTCCGAAAGACAACCCCAGTTATTTCCCGCAGGACCAGACCGCAAACATGACCATCAACGTACTGGGAAACTACAACAACGTTGACTCGGCGGCCATGGGAGATTCTGCAATCGCGCAGGCCGCAAAGCCCAATATGAAAGTGACTTACAAGCTTAACAGCGCGTACTCCCCCGGCAGCATTTATGTCGCACCGCGCTCGGTTGCGGCAAGCAGAGGTTTAATACCCATTACCGTCATGCAGGACGACTTCAATACCGGAACTACCGTAAACTCCAGCCTCTGGCACATCCCCACCTGGGTCTCGTCAACCGACGGCACCTACTTGGGCCGCACTCAGTTCCGATGCACGCAGAATTACGGCCTGCCCTCAATCAGCAACGGCAGCGCCCAGCTTTTATTGGAGACCTACAACCCCACCAGCAACCCGGCCAACCCTTCGTTTCTCGGCACGGACCTCATCAGCGACCAGGCGTTTTCGCTCGGCCAGGGCGTGATCATCACGTTTGTGGCCAAGATGAACACTCCTTGTCCGCGCGGGATGGTAGGAGCGGGATTCAGCTATAATCTTATTAATGCGCAAACCGGCGACCATGATGAGGATGACGTAGAATTTATAAGCAACAACCCCACGCAAGTGCAGACCAACTATTACGCCAACCGGCCCCTGGACGCCGGCGACCCTGCTTTCTACACTTTCCCCTCAGGCTCCATTACCGACTGGCACACCTACCAGATCCAGTGGCTGCCCGACAGGCTGACATGGTACGTTGACGGCAACCTTGTGCGCATAATCACCTCGGCCATCCCGGCAGGCCCGATGTATCTGCATTTGAACATTTGGGCGCCGGCTTCCAATTGGATCGCAGCCTATGATGCCGGCTTGCAGCCGGTCACCTCGGCCGCGTCGAACCAAATCTATTCCATGTCAGTGGACTCGGTGAAGGTTGAGAGCCTTCAGGCAGCTGTGTTGTCCAGCATAACGGTTTCGCCTGCATCGGCGAGCCTGCAGGTTGGCCAGACGCAGCAGTTGACGCCCCAGACATTTGACCAGGCCGGCAACCCTTTCAGTACAACAGTCACATGGACCTCAAACAACACAGCGGTTGCCACGGTGGACCAGGCCGGATTGGTTTCCGCGGTCAGCGCCGGCACAGCCAAGATAACCGCGTCCAACGGTTCTATCGTCAGCCCGGCTTCAACAATTACAGTTACCAGCCCTCCCCCAACGCCGGTGCTTTCCAGTATCACCGTATCGCCGCAATCAGCATATGTGCAAGTCGGCCAGACCAAGAAGCTCACTGCCCAAGGATTTGACCAGTCGGGCACCAAGCTTGACGCCACGTTCACATGGGCCTCAAACAACACAGCGGTTGCGACGGTGGACCAGACCGGATTGGTTTCGGCAATTGCAACCGGCACGGCCGATATCACTGCTTCAAGCGGATCGGTAAAAAGCCCTGCCTCGGCAATAACGGTTAACACCTCCAGCCCGCCGCCGGCAACGCTTTCCAGTATCACTGTGTCGCCACAGTCAGCAACCATGCAGACCGGCAAAACCCTGCAACTAAAGGCCGAAACGTTCGACCAAGGCGGCAACCCTTTCACCGCAACTGTCACATGGGCCTCGGACAACACAGCGGTTGCCACGGTAGACCAGACCGGATTGGTTTCCGCGGTCAGCGCCGGCACAGCCAAGATAACCGCGTCCAACGGGTCAGTCAGCAGCTCTCCGGCGACGATTACCGTCACCGGAAGCTCTAATCCTAACCCGACCCCCTCGCCCATCCCGATGATTTTCGGCGGGATGTACGACCAGAGCTCTTCAACCCAGTTCTGGGCTGACAATGTGGGTATCACTCCCTTGATCCTCAGTTCTTCAAAATACAGATGGTTCTTGTTCAACGTGGAATTCGAATCCACAGCCATTCCCGAAGACCACTAGAACACGGACAAGTTAAGCGGCAAAAGCCGCAAAACAAAAGCCCGATGCAAGTCGCACCGGGCTCTTTTTTTATAATTATAAAAAAATAAGATATATCCTATTCAAAAGATATATCTTATTTTAAAACTCAGAATTCATCTGGTATTATTTCTTCGCTCCCTTCTTGCAGCATTCCTTTGACGGTTTTCCCGAACCGCACCCACATTTTTCACAGCATTCTTTGGTTGGTTTCCCTGAGCCGCATTTGCACGTTTCTTTTTTTGCCATGTTTTTTAAAACTTTAAATAAAATTATTATTTATTTTTTCCGACCTTTCTTTTGTTTATAATTACAAACGAGGGAAGAAAACAAAAAATTTTTTGTTTTCCGACCGAATGAATTAATTATGCGACGCAGTCGCAATTTTTATTTATAATTACGCTCCTTTTACTCATTATCAAGCTTCTCTAACTGTTGCCTTGTCTCCTCAAGCTTGTTCCATTTTAATTCAAGAACCAGTTCAGTTCCCTTCTGGTCTCCTACCAATCCTCTCCCCTCATCAATTATTTTTATCAATTCCTGATACAAATAATTTATCTGCCTTCCGATTTCCAATATCTCATCTCTGATAACATCGGATTCTTCTTCAAAAGCGGCCCGCGAATTGCTCCCTTCCGGAAGGCCGGCAAAGTCAATAACCATTTTATTCAATTCCCCCTCGAGCTGGCGCTCCTTTTCTTTCAGCTCCCCGATTTTTTTACCTGTTGAAATATATCTTTCGATCGAATCCATTGTTTTTTCAGAATCTTTCTGCGAAATTTTAATAAAATTTTCTATATCCTTCAAAACAGAAATATATTCTGTTTGCAATCTTTCTCTTTCCTGATACGAATCTTCGTATTTGCGTTCTTTATTTTCAGGCATATGTTTACTTGCCCAGACACCAAATTTATTTTGGTAGTTGCGTGGGTTTTATTTATGTATTTCTATTTATAATTATACTCTTTTCCCAATAATTGCAATCCTTCGATATAAAAAACCAGCCGTGTAAAAAAAGAGGCCTGGAAAAGTTTGTACTCCGCCAAAGCCTTTGCGCTACTTGATGACTATCAACGTCAGCTTTCTGTTTCGATTGATAACCACGCCATTCTCATGGGGGTATAAATCCTTCAACAGCCCTTTACAGACAAAGGTTTTGCCGTTGAACAGGATGTCTTTTTCAATGGTGATGAGCACGCCTTTGGGATGGGACTGCCACTGCCACCATTCGCCCTCGTACAACAATGTTTTGCCATTGAGCAGGAACTTGCCTCCCATCTCAATAATCACTCCGTCAGGATGGGATTGCCACTCGTCCCACTTACCCTCATAGAGCAATGTTTTGCCATTGAGCCAAAACTTGTTGCCCCGCCTGATGACTACGCCCTCAGGATGCTCTTGCCATTTGTACCACCTGCCCCGGCATGCGCACAAAAGGGTTTTGCCGTTAAGCCAAAACTTGTTGCCCCGCCTGATGATTACGCCTTCGGGATGGAACAACCAATCATCCCACTTGCCCCTGCACAGCAGTGTGTTATTGAGCATGAGTTTTCCGATATATTCGGTGACAATGCCCTGAGGACAAAGAAACCAATCTAAGCATTCGCTCTCTGTCTCCAGCATCAGGGTCTGGCCATTAAGCCAAAACTTGTTGCCCCGCCTGATGACTACGCCCTCAGGGTGGGAACGCCAGTCATCGCAGCCTTCCTTTACATGGCATATCAAGGTTCCGCCGTTAAGCCAAAACTTGTTGCCCCTCTTAATGACTATTCCCCAGGGATGGCATTCCCAATAGTAGCAACTGCCATTATGGAGAGTGATGGCATCTCCGGTCTTG
Source organism: Candidatus Staskawiczbacteria bacterium (assembly GCA_903845295.1). Classification (GTDB taxonomy): domain Bacteria; phylum Patescibacteriota; class Minisyncoccia; order Minisyncoccales; family Staskawiczbacteraceae; genus XYD1-FULL-39-28. The sequence continues at coordinate 4,171 of CAIMWV010000021.1, read as the reverse complement.
GCTTGTTGCACCTGTTGCTGGAATATTTCTACGGCCCTTGTCAGGTTCATTGTTCGTCTCATCTCGCTTTTCCTAACCCTTGCGTTGAGTTTTGCCGTAACAGGCGCAGCGGTTCCCTTGGCAGCGACAACTTCACACTCGTCCTTGCAGGCAGGAAATTCGTAGCCGTCTGGAAATTTCACCATTACGGTTGCGCATTCTGCAACCCTTTTTGAATCTTCCCAGATTTTTACAACCTCGGCCACTTGCCCGTTGCGATCAAAGTCGGCGCCCTCATGCTTTCCGTTATATTTGATTTTGTCTCCCACTTCCATCCTTCTTCCCCCTTTGTCAAAGAGCACAAAATCTGCTCTTACATCCAAATTAATCCTTTTAATATTTTTGTCAAACAAAAAAGCCCTTTGATACCATCTCAAGGCCTGTTCCTAGCTGTGCCCCCAAAAATAGAAGCACAGCATCCCGATGACCGCAGCCAGGAACAAGATTATGGAAAATTTCAAAAACTTTCCGGCAAACCTGAACTCCTCTTGGGTTTCATAATCTTGGTAGTGCGACGTTTTGTCGCTCAGGTCGCATTGGCAACTGTCGCAGTATTTTCCGCAAAGCGGACAAATAGGGGGCTTGTTAGCCATTTTTAGGCCTCCTCTCGCCCCTCTTTCTTTTTTTCTTCCGCTCCCAACCGGCAATAATCAGTTCAGTGATGGGTTTGCGTTTGCCTCCATCTTCTTCTTTTTTCCCGGGCCAGAAGAAATGCCTTTGGTCGCAGCTTGAAAGCCCGATCTGTTTTGACATAACGCACAAGTCAAACCTTGTGCCGCTCTTCTTGAACTTCACAATCTTCATCGACGAATAAACCAAATATCCGCCGGCCTGACATTGCGTAGTTATATCAAGCATGCACTTTTTCCACTTTTTGCCCTTGGCCAGCTCAGCCAGAACCTGGCCGATGACTTCCTTTTCGTAGGTTTCGCCAATCTTAATCATGGCACGCACCTCCCTTATCAAAGAGCACAAAATCTGCTCTTATATCCAAGTTAACCCTTTAAATAATTTTGTCAACGCTTCGACTCGCTTCGCTCGCTCAGCGCAAGTCCTTCGATAAACTCAGGACAGGCCCATCGAACTGCTCAGCGCAGGCGCTTCAGCAAGCTCAGCACAGGCAAAAAAAAGCCGCGCTAAGCATGGCGAGGCAGAACAAAAACGAAGCGGAAATCGCTGGGCCAGAAGGTGTCAGGGCAGCCGCAAAAAGTGCGGAGCGACAGAATACTGCAATCTTGCTGTAAATCTACATCGCGTTCTATGCGGAACAGGCAGTTGAATTTAGTCGAACCAATAATGGGTTCCATAGCGACAATAAGCCATTCTTCCCTTGGCTGGCATGCATATTGCAGGCGAAGTTGCGGGCCGACTTCGGCCGGACACAACTGCAGGCCTCGCTCTTGGGCGCGTTTATAGATATCCTTGAGTCTAGCTCCTTTGATATCCCAGGGTTTTACTACTTCATTAAAGCCCAAATCCAGGACCGAAACCACAGCTAGATTAACCTCGGCCTCTTTAGCAGCAATCGTAAATTGGGGATTAATAATGATGTCTCTGGCGAAGTAGTCGATTTGCATCCCCCTGCTCTCTATGGTCCTGTGGAAGTCTTCGGCGGTCCTGGTATCGGCCGTGCCGATTTTAATACTTCCCCAAACTGGAAAGGTTTTATCCGTGGCGGTTTCTCCTTTTGTCAAAGAGCATAAAATCTGCTCTTATATACAAATTAAACCTTTAAATATTTTTGTCAACAAAAAAGCCTATATTGAAATCATCTCAAGGCATAATAAGCCACAACAACGATTGCGGCGATTACTAACAAAAGAACTGCGATGCCGCACCCGGATTTTTCTTCAGACTTGGTCTCAGAATCAGGAGAAATCTCTGGCGTCTGGCCTTCTCCGCTTTCTTCGCTTTCTTCGCCTTCTTTTTCTTTTCTCGATGCTTCCGCATCAGTATCCAAAGCGCTTCCGGATGTTTGTCCTGCCACTTCCACCGCAGTTTCCGTCTTCAGATATGGGCCATGTATGTCTTCCCGTCCTTCCCAAGAGCTAAAAACGAAAACAATCGTTGCATCGGTTCCGGGAACAAAAATTTCTTCGCAATAGCTGAAACATGCCGCGTTTAACAGTTCTTTGGGAAACGGCCTGAGTTCGGGTATGGAACTGTAGGGAATATCTATTGACTCTTCCTTGTCTAAAAGCCCATCCGGTTGGAAAAGACTGTAATGCACCCTTACTTTATGGAATAAAAAGTCAGCTCTTAGGTTGCCCATTTTTATTCCCTTTCCTGTCAAAGAGCGCCGAAATCCGCTCTTATCTCTAAATTAACTCTTTAAATATTTTTGTCAACGCTTCGGCAAGGATATTCGGCTGAGCTCAGCCGAATATCCTCAGCGCAAACAAAAAACCACCTCAATTAAAAGGTGGCTCGGACAATATGCGGGCTTATGTTTTGGAGTAATTAACTGTTCTCTTTCCCTGTTAATTATCCTAAAAAATCTGGAGATAGATTAATAGGTTATTTTTATACGCCAATTATTAATTTCCTGTATTGTCCGCTACTGTTACTTTCTCCATTTTCACTTCAGAAACAGGGCGGTCGTTCGGACCGGTTTTCACCTTAGAAATTGCGTCTGCTACGTCTTGGCCGGAAACCACTTTTCCGAAGATAGTATAATTATTGGGTAAAGGATAGTCAGCCACCATGATAAAAAACTGGCTTCCGTTGGTATCAGGTCCCGCATTAGCCATGGCAACCACGCCCTTTTGGTATCCCGCCTTATAAGATGCTGTCTCGGGATTAAGCTCGTCATTGAAGGTGTATCCCGGGCCTCCCATTCCTGTGCCCAATGGATCTCCTCCTTGTATCATAAATCCCGGTATGACCCTATGGAAGATTACTCCGTTGTAAAATCCTTTATCGGCAAGAGTTATAAAATTTTTGACTGTGTTTGGGGCATCTGCGTCATAAGTTGTAAAACTTATATCCCCCATATTGGTTTTGATGGTTATAATGTGGCTCATATTTTTTACGGTTGAATTATTTGTTTTAATTGTTGATTGATTGCTGCTACTATTATTTGAAACGCCATTATTCTGCACCCCTTGCGGTTTCATTGTTCCGTAATAATATACACCGTAAGCTCCTAAAATTACCGCGATGGCAATAATTATTATGATTAACGGTTTTGAAATTCCTTTATTGTATTTACTCATATGGTTTATAAATTAATTATTTTATTCTTCAATATCCAATTTTTATCTATTTAAATTCAACGCCCGGCATTTGCGGGAAAGCGCCCCCTACTCCTGGAGGCATATCAACAATGGCTTTTATTTTTGAGGGATCGGGCTTTCCCGTTTCATCAAGCACAATATCCAAGGTAATATCGGGCCCGCCCATGCCTGGATAACTTATTTGGGGTATTGGAATTTGCTGCGTCATTTGGCCCACGCTTATCATAAAAGTTCCTATGGGCCCTGAAAGGGAAGAATTTAACAATTTTATATTAAATCCGCCGACAGATCCCGTCATTCCTGATTTTATATTATTAAAAGCCTGACTGTATTGGTCAGGAGGAATAGTTTGTCCTCCCGTTGGGTCTTTCATAACTGAAAGATCTGCTTTTATATCAACTTGTATGTCTCCGATATAAACAGTTCCTCCTTTATAATTGCCCGCGGGCATATCAAATCTGCCAAGCTTTACCCTATTGGCTCCAGGATGCAAGACTAATGTTTGAGGGCCTGACCAGACGGAAACATCTCCCTTATCCGTCGTTCCAAAAGTTATTTTATCCATTGTCGGTCTGACTTCAACAACAGTTATGCCTTGCGCTAAATTATCATCAACCATATAAATATCTATCTGGCCTATTAAAAAGACTAAATATGGTATTAATAAAAATCCGATGAAAGCCGAAACAGCAAAACTTACTTTTCTGAGAATAGCAAAAGTTATAATTGCTCCCACTATGCCCGCTATCAAAAAATATTTAAAATTACTTGTTCCGAGCACTCCTATTTTCAAAATATATTCAGTTATTAATGCACCCAAAATACCCACCACAAAAGGAATAGCGGCTGCAATGCCAATAGTAGTTATTTTTTTCATGTCTTTAAATTATTATTAT
>CAIMWV010000020.1 GCA_903845295.1 Candidatus Staskawiczbacteria bacterium | reverse complement strand
GAAATAGATCGTATGTTTGAATAAAGCATAGATCTTCGGAAAATTTCTAAGTTTATAATGCCAAAAACATAAACTTAAAAAACCAAAGACCTATGCAAACACAAAGTAAACGAATTGATTTTAGTGGACAAAATTTTTATTGTGGATTCGACACCCATAAAAAGACTTGGACCGTGACCATTGAGACTGACGAAATTGCATTGAAGACATTCACTCAGAATGCTGATGCTGATTTGTTAGTACAGCATTTAAGGAAGAATTATCCGGGAGGTAATTTTATTGCCGGATATGAAGCTGGATATTTTGGCTACGGCATTCAGCGAAAATTAGAGTCAATGGGAGTTCATTGTCTTGTGATCAATCCTGCCGACATTCCCACTACCAATAAAGACAAAGATCAAAAACGAGATCCAAGGGATAGCCGCAAAATTGCAAAGGCATTAAAAAACAAAGAAGTGTCGGCAATTTGGGTACCACCCGTTGCCCTTGAGGAGGATCGTCAACTGCTGAGAACACGATATGCATTGGCAAAGGATCAGACGAGAACGAAAAACCGGATTAAAGCATTTTTGCAAATCCATGGGATTAAATACCCGGAGATTTTTAGCCAAAACGGAAGCCATTGGTCGGCTCGATTTGTTAAATGGCTCCAGGCGATTCAATTAACTGAACCATCCGGTACGGAAGCATTGCAATCCTTTGTTCGCCATCTACAATTTCTTCGTACAGAGATTCTTGTTGTCTCTCGAAAGATTAGAGTGCTAACCAAAAGCAGTCGATACGAAAAGACTTACAATAGATTGATCAAAATAAAGGGAATTGGAATGATTACCGCTATGACCCTGATAACAGAGATCGGCGATATCAATCGGTTCAAAAACCCAGATAACTTCCGGTCTTTTATTGGTCTGATCCCTAGTTCCAAGAGTTCTGGCGAAAAAGAATACCAAGGGAGGATAACGAACAGGGCCAATTCTCATTTGCGTTATCTTTTAGTTGAAGCAACATGGATCGCAATCAGAAATGATCCATATTACCTTCATCATTATAAAGAATACCGAAAAAGGATGAAAGATAATAATGCACTGATTAGAACAGCTGGAAAATTAGCAAATCAGATCTTTTACAGTATGAAGAATACGACTGAAAAATAGTGACTAAAGAAATCGAAAGATAAACCTAATTTTATATGTTAAAGCCATTGAGAGAGACCGCTTTTTTCGCTTGCAGCTCCTTACGAGGATGACTGCTCTTATAAATAGATTGCGGCTCTCTCATTTTTTTGTTAAACGTGATCTTGCAGCTCCTAAAGTTTAAGGATGACTGCTAATAGAAGAATACAGAAAATTGGGCTTATCTCTTGTTGAAATATTGATAACTGGCTAAAAAAGGCCAGACATTGCAGTTATCAACATTCCAACAAGACAATAAAAAAAATTATGAAATAAATTTGGAATTCAACATAGAAGCGAATTAGCGAAATGTGTGAGAAAAGTTTATTCTTCTTTGTGCGCCTTTGTGATAACCTTTGTGTCCTTTGTGGTAAAAAAATTTAACCGCTAAGGCGCACTAAGTACACACGAAGTATCACAAAGGACTATTGAACGTTAATTATACGTACTTTCGTCCATTAAAAAATTTAAAGAGACATCATCCAATCATGCCTAAAAACAAATTTTATGTCGTCTGGATCGGGCGGAAACCCGGAATTTATTCTGATTGGAATCATTGCAAGGTGCAGGTTGACGGGGTTGAAGGTGCCAAATACAAAGGTTTTGCCACACGGGAGTTAGCAGAAACCGCGTATCATGATGATTCTGAAAAGTACCTGAAGAAAGACCTGAATACACCGAAGATAATTGTTTGTTCAAATCCCCTGATCGGGTCCCCCATCCTTGACAGCCTTTCCG
>CAIMWV010000019.1 GCA_903845295.1 Candidatus Staskawiczbacteria bacterium | reverse complement strand
ACTTATTTTTATACTATATGTTTGCTTGTTTTTGTCAAACAAAAAACCGGCTCATGCCGGTTCGTCGCACAATAGATTTGCAGGGGCGCTGGGAATCGAACCCAGACCAAGGGTTTTGGAGACCCTTATGATACCATTTCACCACGCCCCTATGCTTTATCAATATTCTATAAATATACCACAAAAAATAAATTTTTCAACTCTTCACCTTTTGCCAAAAGGTGAAGAGTCAAACAAAAACTCGGGCAAAAACCCGAGTTTTTGCGTAAAACTGCTATTTCATTGTTCCTGATAAATAGCTGTCGTAAGCTGACATGTCAAACAAACCGTGGCCGGAAAGATTAAACAAAATTGTTTTTGCTTGGCCTGTTTTTTTGCATTCAAGAGCTTCGTCTATGGCGGCTTTGATTGCATGGGCTGACTCAGGAGCCGGAATAATTCCCTGGTTTTTTGCAAATTGTGCGGCTGCTTCAAACACGGGAATTTGCTCATAATTTTTAGCTTCGATAACTCCCTCCTTCAAAAGCAAGCTGACAATTGGAGACGCGCCATGATACCTCAATCCCCCGGCGTGGATTGGCGAAGGGATAAAATCATGGCCTAAGGTATACATCGCCAATAAAGGAGTCAGACCGGCCGTATCTCCGAAATCATACTCAAATTTTCCTTTTGTAAGGGACGCGCAAGAGGCGGGCTCAACTGCAATTGCTCTTAAGTTCGGTTTTTTACCGTTAAGCTTATCCCTTAAAAATGGGAACGAAATGCCGGCGAAATTACTGCCTCCGCCATGGCATCCGATTATAATATCGGGGTAATCTCCGGCAATTTCCATTTGTTTTTGGGCCTCCTGCCCGATTATTGTCTGGTGCAATAAAACATGGTTTAGAACAGACCCCAGGCAATAATGTGTATCTTTTCTTGAAACCGCATCTTCGACTGCCTCAGAAATTGCTATGCCCAAACTGCCCGGATGGTTTGCATCTTCGGCTTGATATTTCTGCCCGCTTTTAGTTTTATTGCTAGGGCTGGCAACAATATCTGCTCCGAATAATTTCATCATTATCTTCCGGTAGGGCTTTTGGTCATAACTGGCTTTTACCATGTAAACCATAGATTCTAGGCCGAAATGCTGGCAGGCAAAACTTATTGCGCTCCCCCATTGGCCCGCACCGGTTTCCGTAGTCAGTCTTTTTATGCCTTCTTTTTTATTGTAGTAGGCTTGCGGCAAAGCAGTGTTCAACTTGTGGCTTCCGACAGGGCTTACGCCCTCATACTTATAATAAATTCTAGCCGGAGTTCCCAACTCTTTTTCCAGCGACAGTGCGCGGATAAGCGGACTTGGCCTGTACAGCATATACGCTTTTCTTACTTCTTCCGGAATTTCTATAAATCTTTCGTTAGAAACTTCCTGTTTTATCAATTCTATCGGAAAAATTGCAGCCAAATCTTCCGGGCCGATCGGTTTTTTTGTTCCAGGATGCAACGGAGGATCCAAGGGTTTGGGCAAATCAGGAACAATATTATAATAATGCGTCGGTATTTCTTTTTGTGACAAATTAATAATAGGCATGTTATTTTATCTTAATTTATTTTTACTCACGAAACTAAAAAAATCTGCGCCAGAACTCCTGTCCCCTATTTTTGATAATAAAATGTAATATATTGTTTTCCATAATTATATAAACAAAAAACTTCCCATCCTATAGGCATAAATAAATTATGCAGAAAGGACGAGAAGTTTGTCTCGCGGTACCACCTTCATTCCCGCTAGAATCTAGCGGGCACTTTCATCGACTCCGCCCTTTGCTGGTCGCGGCAATTCCTGCAAAGCAGGATTTACCGAACTGGGGCCTTAGCGATTATCCTATGGTTACGGAGGAAGCCGGGCTCTCACTTATGCAAGAGCCGCCTCATCGGGCCCAACCCCCAGTTTGCACCAGGGACCCGAGTCAAAGGTTTTATAATTTTCAATGATTATTCATTTTATCACATCAAAGCTCCCTGTCAATATTCTTGTCGCACCTGCCTGCCGGCAATAAATTATCTCTTAGATCCAACTGATTACTTGCTTTTTTTTAATTTTTCGAGCTCTGCCAGTCTGCTGTTTAATCGAGCGTTCGCCTGCATAAGAAACTCTAATTCGTCTTTTGTCATAAGCCCTATTTTAGCCATTTTTAAAGCTTTATTATATCTATCTACACCTATTCCAGCTTCCTTAAAAAAAGCAACTTTTTCTTCCTGAGTCGGTAATAGAAATCCCATTTTTTTGGCTATAGAAACATAACCGTCCGGCCTTTCACCGGCTTTCCAATTTCCAACCCAAGCGACACGACCCTGCTCTAGGGCTAATTTCTCAACCTTTTCAGCTATCTTTTGTATGTTCTCACCAATAAGTTCTGTAAGCGCCTCTAATTCAACATTTGTAAGTTCTTCCATTTTTTTCTTTCTTTTTTCCATTGGTATGGCTGACCCTGGATTGAGTAAATCCAATTTCTCCGCCAAATCGGCTTCAGACTGCTCCGCTTTCCTGAACTTTTTTTCTAGTTTTCCCCTTTCATTCTGTTTTTCAGCTTCCTTATAATCTTTCGCCTGACCACTTTCAACTTTATGCCTCAAAACTTCGGCTTCATTTTGAGCATCTTCTTGATTTAATTGTTCTCTTTTCCTTTCCATAAATTTATTATTCAACTATACCAAATCCCCGCCCAAAATCCAACATGTGTCTATCCAAAAAGGAGCCTTCCAGCCCCTTTTTGATTACCAAGAGTGAATCATCTCCCAAAACTCAAATCCTGAAAAAATACCCAACCCTTTCTACTCTCCTTGTGCAAGGTGTGTTATAAATTGGAAATTAAATTTAACTTACTTTAAATTTAATTTTTCCTTAACCCTGACAACAATATCTTCTACGCTTGCATCAGATTTTACTATATAATCTGTAGAACTTTCCAATGCCTCGTTGATATGTTTCATGTCGCTTAAATTTGTCAAAAATATAATAGGGACTTCAGTATCAAATTCTTTTATCTTCTTTGACATAGCTATGCCATCCATCTTAGGCATTGTAATGTCTGAAAGAATCAGGTCTGGCCTGTCACTTTTTGCAACAGATACGCCCTCCTCTCCATCTTCAGCGGTGACTACGGTAAATCCTGCATTCCTAAGGGTTTCTGTAAGAATAAAAAGATAACTTTTTGAATCTTCTACGAGGAGAATTTTTTTGTTTGCATCTGCTTGGAAACCGACCACTTCGGCGGGGCGGAGCGTGCCGTCGAGCATGT
>CAIMWV010000018.1 GCA_903845295.1 Candidatus Staskawiczbacteria bacterium | reverse complement strand
GAGCGAGCCGGAACCGAAGAGCTAGCCCGAATGAAATGAGGGCGGCAAGGCAAGCGACGGGTTCTAGTCCCACACCACCTCCTCCGCTTGAAAAACATTTAATTTAAAAATATTTTTATGAAAAATCAATATATCATGATTTTAATAGTCGCTCTACTCGTTGTGGGCGGCATAGTTTATTTTGCAGTTGGGCAAAAACCCGCCACAAACGGTTTGCCAAACGTAGCTTCTAACCAAGAGAAAAATCAAGGAATAGAGTCCGCAACATTACCAAACGGCGCGGTTGCAGACAAAGATGGATTTGTAAGAATGCCGGGTGAGCCGAGCCGCGGAGGAAATACTTATTATGTAACCGGGGACGTATGCGAGCAGTTTACAATAAAGTATATAGAAGGTCTCACCGGTAAAAATATTTTAAGGACATCTTCGGTTACTCCCGGCAGTTCGGTTTGCCAGTATTTTATTTCGGAACAGAATAAAAACATGATGTTTCAGATCGATGTCGGTTTTTTAAATGTAGCAGATCAAAAAGCCGGGCAGGAATTTTTAGGCAGGAAGGTGGAGCGTGATAGTCAGATTCCTATGGATAATTTTGTTGTTTATCAGGAAAATGGTCTAATTAATAAAATTTATTTAGTATTAGGTACTGAAAAATTTGTTGGTATTGATCGAAGCGCTGCCGATGCGTTAACAGAAACAGAAATTATGGATTTAGCAATAAAGTTGGGTAATAAATTAAAAGATTTTAAGTAAAAATATTAATTGGAACTTTGGAGGATAATGCCAAACTTCCTAAAAAGAGTATGGATGAAAAAACAATAAAATTTTTAAATAAAACATTTATGCTTGCTGCAATTTTGGTAGTGGGCATTTTGGTGTTTTTTGTTGGACAGATGGTTTATCAAAACAAATCGCTGGAACAGCAAAATGCAAATCAAGTGACAGTTTCAGGTGAAGGAAAGGTTTATGCAAAGCCGGATGTGGCGCTGGTTAGCTTGGGAGTCACAACGCAAGGCTCAACTGTTGCTGATGTGACAAAAAATAATACAGATAAAATGAACGCAGTTATCGCTGCGGTAAAAGCGTTAAAAGTAGATGACAAAGATATCCAAACAACAAACTATAACTTAGCCCCCGTTTACGAAAACACGGTTATTTATGCGCCCGCTCCTATGATATATCCCTCATCGGACAGCTCAACAACAAAGCAGATTTTTAAGGGTTATAGTTTAGAGCAAGACGTTCAGGTAAAGATAAGAGATTTCACAAAAATTGGAGATGTTTTGTCTCAGGTGACAATAGCCGGCGCTAATTTGGTGGGCGATCTACAGTTTACGATTGATAATCCAGAGCAGTTTAGAGAGCAGGCAAGGGCGAAGGCAATTGAACAGGCAAAAGCTAATGCCCAAAACTTAGCCAGAGAATCCGGCGTAAATTTGGGCAAGCTGATCAATGTTTATGAAGGATACACTCCATCTCCGGTTATGTACAATTCAGTAAAGGCGATGGGCGGAGCAGCGCCAGAGGCAGCTGCGATTCCAACAATTCAACCCGGCCAACAGGAAATTGATGTGACAATTAACCTGACTTACCAAGTAAAATAAACCATTAAGTTACGGATTATACATGAAAAAAAATGTTTATTTATTAATTTTGGTAATATTAATTATAGTTGCCTGTCTTACTGTTTTTTTCGTAAGAAATTTCAGTTGGAAGGAAATAATAACCAATTCGAATTGCATAAAAGCGGGAGAAGTTTATCAAAGCCCCGCAGTATTAGGAAAAATACGCGGAGAATGTTGCGAAAATCTGATAGTAATCGAACAAATGTCAGTATCAGACTGCACTTCTTCGTTAACTCTTGAGGGAAGCAACTCAATATGTTCCGCCTGCGGGAACGGACATTGCGAATGGCTGTGGGAAAACAAATGCAATTGTCCGCAAGATTGCAAATAAATATTAAACTCGAAAACAATGGAAAATTGTATTTTTTGTAAAATTGCTAAAGGAGAAATTCCAAGTTATAAGATTTACGAAGACAAAGATATTTTTGCGTTCTTGGATATTAAACCTTTTTCTAAGGGACATTGCTTGGTGATTCCCAAACAACATTTTGAAAATATTTTTGATATAGACGAAAATATTTTAAAAAAAGTTGCAGTTGTGGCGAAAAAAATGTGTGAAAAAATAAAGAATACCTTACATGCCGATGGTATCCGCCTTTCGCAATCAAATGGCAAAACAGCAGGACAAGAGATTATGCATTTCCACCTGCACATAATACCCCGGTATGAAGGAGACGGCATTCCTATGCATCCTGCCGCAACGCTTCATCTGCCGCAGGCGAATTCCGAAGAACTTAAAAAGATTGCTGAAAAATTATCAAACAAATAATAATTTATAAAAAAACATCTCGCGTGTGGAGCGAGATGCCGCTGGTCGTTGTTTGGCTGTAGAAATTGGATGGTTTCTACTTATTTTTCAACCTTTTGATTCTGCCGGACGGCCATCGCACGAAAAACCCTTTCTGGTCTTCCATGATTGTGCAACGTACATCCAGCCTACGGTTGGATCCCGGAAAAATGATTTGTCCTCGGCGGCGGCCTATTTTCGCTCTTTTCCGGAGCGCTTTTTTGTTCATAACCGCCAAGAAACTTTCCCTTACTTCGTCAGCAACCGGAGTTGCTGAGCATTCCTTTGTCCGAGCCACATTTCACCCCCTTAGAACCCTCCCAAAAAAAGTTAACCAAACCTTTGGAACTAGCTATAGTATATATTAATTATAATATTTGTCAATCTAAAAATTAACCGCTTGATTTATTTTTCAACGGGGAATAGAATATAAAAAGAGCAATAATTAATTATTATTTAATATGTCAGACTCAGACTTAGAAAAAACAGGAAATAAAGGGGGAAAGGAAGAAAATCAAGCGCAAAGAGAAATGTCGGAAGAGCTACAAACCGTAGCTAAAAATTTAGAGCCCCAACAGCCATTAGAATCCGGAAGATCAGAACAACTTAATCCTATAAACGATACTGGCGGAGGGCCAGGATCCGGGCAAAAACCAAAAAAAATAAAACCGAAGGTGTTTACAGGCCCCAATCCTTTTCAGGCTTTAGCCGAAGATGAAGAAGGTATTGCGGGAATACAGGCTCAAGTTGAAAAAGAAAGGAAACGCACTTTACAAGAAAGATTTGGAGAGATTTTAGAAGGAAAGTTTGACCAATTCCCAAGCGCCAAATTTGAAACCGAGTTAAAGGGGGCCGATTCTTTGACCATTATAAAGGCAGGACAGCCCGGAGAGTTAAATTTGCATATTATTGTGTCTTGGACAGAAGATGGGGAAAAGAAAAACCGTACGTTTAGTCTGACCGAAGATGGAAAAATGATTCCAGACACCAGTGCCAGATCTGCCTGGAAAGCGCTGTCGAAAGTCGGACAAAAGACCGGCAAAGACGGAGAGAAAACCGGCGGCATAACCAAGGAATTATTATTGGACGAGGTTTTAAGAATTGCAGAAAAAGTTAACCCCCGTTTTTTTGTCAGCATATCCGGACCAATATTGCGGCCCGGCGAGAGAGAATTGCAGGAAGGCGGAGACTCAACTAAAATTCCAAAGGTAGAAACGGAAAATCCGCTAGTTGATCCCAGAAAGGTAGACCTATTAGTTGGTCACCCCAGCTCTTTATGCGGATTTTTTAATGAAGAGGAAGGATTGGACGGCTATTGGGGAGTTGTTTATCCGCACTGCATAGTTCTCAGCAGTCCGGCCATAAATAACGCCGCCTATATGTTTGTTTTTTCAGAACTTGGGTTGCCGGATATAGATGTTACAGGGGTGGATTTCAACTTGCGTCCGGAAATGAGGATGATTGATAAACAAAAAAGAGATGAGATTTTAAAAACATATTGGGAACGTTCATTAGGCAGTTTGAATAAAACAGAAGCAAGAAAACTGACAGGCAGGGGTGTTATAAGAAAATTCCATTCAGGCGATTGGCAGGGGAACATTACAAAAGCAATTAATAAAGTAGAAAAAAGGGTTAAATAATATCTAAAAACAGCCGAAAGGCTGTTTTTAGATGGCTGGCAAAATTTTTCTTGATTAATAAATTTTTATCTGATAAACAAAAGATAGGACGTTTACAGAAAAATCGGCATTTTTCCCGTTGACGGCAGAAAGGGGGAAGCGTGAAAAGCTACAAGCGCAAAGATAAACGCGGAAAAACGCTTAAAGCTTTGCGTTTCCCGCTGGTCTATATCTCAGGTCTTATCCTTGGGATTTTCGTTCTTATCCTTCGCCTTTTAGGCAGAGTGAAAATCGAATGCCCGGAGCGATTTCCAAAAGGCATGAAGCGGCTGATAATCGCCTCAAACCATCCTTCAGCATTTGAACCGTGGCTTATGGTGGGTATATTTTTTTCGGAATATATCTTTCATCCGATTCTTTATATACCCTACATTACTCCCGACAAGAAATTGTTTGAGCGGTGGTTTCTTTATCCGATATGGGACAGGATGATTTTTATCCCTCGCGGGAATATTAGAGGAGAGCTCTCGGCGCTTCTTCTTATATCCCTAATGCTCCGCCGCAACAAGCGGGTGATCATTTTTCCTGAAGCCGGGAGGACAGGACGCGGCGATGAAAAGGTTTATTCAAAGAAAGGACGGCCCTTGCGTCCGCTTAAATACGGCATTGCAAGCGTGGCGCTTCTTGCTGGAGCAACAATTGTGCCTGTTTGGATTTCCGGCACAGATAAAGTCCTTCCTATCGGCGCTTTGTGTCCGCGCATTTGGAGAAAAATAGTTGTCCGGTGGGGGAATCCGATTCCCGTTTCCAAAATCAGAGGGAGAAATCGGAAAGAAATAGCCAAAAACCTCACGTCAAAGCTCCAGGGCATTTTGCTAAGGCTTGCTGATGAGTGAAAGACTTCCCATAAAGAAGCCTTTTTTATTGATTTTTTTATTTTTTTGGGGCAAAATGAAAACAGATCTTTGAAATCGCTCCAAAGGTCTCGGAAAACATGCGTGCGAGCAACTTGGCGGCTCCACGGCTGGGGAAAGATTTTGAAACTTTCCTTTCTGTTGTCAGAGCGGAAGAAAGGCCGGTGGCAAATGTTCGACTTGCGGAGGTTGCTGTTCGACAAACATCGGGAATGGAAAAAAGTTCCCGATTGGGTAAAAGAGGATTACTGCCGGAGAACCGGCAGGGAGATTCCCATGGAGATTCCCGACTGGTATGAAGGCCTTCAGATGTTAGTGCTTATTTTGGTTTCATTGCTCGGGCCTGCAACTGCCACGTCGGTGTATAATCGTTGGATTTTACATCTCGGCCCCGGGTCGAAGATATTTGACCTTTCTTTTATCGTATCTATGGCTGCGGGGATGGCGCTTGCGGTCGCTGTTATAGCGGTAGCGACACATATCATCTATGATCGTCATGAGACTGCCCCGGACAAACTCTTCCGGGGCCACGTCGGGAGTATAAGATATTGGTTGAATTTTCTCCCGCGCGGCTATGAATCTATGTGGGATGAGAACGGCAAGGCAATCCCCAAGGAGGAATTGAGGGCTGAGGTCGAGAAATATCTCGGCATGCTGGGCGCGGCGGTGATAGGGTATGAAAGCATAAAGGGCTATGAAAAAAACCCCGAATTGAAAGAGCGTCATGACGAAATAAGAGGACGCCTTATGAATTGTTGTGAAAGGGCGTCCCATTGTATTTTGCCGTCCGAGACCAAGTGGACATCGTACCTTAAGCTGTGAACAGCGCAAGCGCGATAAAACGCGTGCATATTCATTCATCCCCGGGCAAAAGCTTCGGGGATTTTTTTGCTTTTTTTTAGTTTTTATGGCAAAATGAAAACGAAATGTCAGACTCTCAAATTGAAGAAATCAAGAATAAACTCAATGTATTGGATGTCGTTGGAAGTTATATAAAACTTTCAAAAACCGGGGTTAATTACCGCGGGCTTTGTCCTTTTCATAATGAAAAAGGCCCGTCATTTTTTGTTTCTCCATCAAGGCAGATGTGGAAATGCTTCGGGTGTGGGAAGGGCGGAGATATTTTTGAATTTATAAAGGAAATTGAGGGAGTTGAATTCGGGGATGCTTTGAGGCTTTTGGCTAATAAAGCCGGCGTTGAATTGAAGAGAGAAAATCCTCAGGTAATAAGCGAAAGGAAAAAATTGTATGAAATTTGCGATTTGGCCTGCTCTTTTTTTGAAAAGCAGCTGGGGAACAGCGCATTCGGCAAGGAAGCGAAAGAATATTTGTTGAAAAGAGGCATTAAGGAAGAAAGCATCAAAAAGTGGCGGCTGGGGTACTCTCCAGATACTTGGCAGGGCCTGTCTGATTTTCTGGTGGGCAGGGGATATGCCCGGGAAGAAATTGTAAGGGCGGGCTTAGCGGTACAATCAGAAAGGGGAAATAATCCGTATGACAGATTCCGCGGCAGGATTATTTTCCCGATTTTTGATTTGAATTCCCAGGTGATCGGTTTTGGAGCCAGAATTTTCAAAGAAATGGATAAAAAAGAGACAGCAAAGTACATAAATACTCCGCAAACTTTGCTTTACGATAAAAGCAACGTTCTTTATGGGGCGAATTACGCGAAAGTAGCCATCAGAAAAAATAATGAGTGTGTTTTGACGGAGGGTTATACGGACGCCATAATGTGCCATCAGGCAGGATTTGAAAATACAGTGGCTGTTTCCGGCACTGCATTGACTCTGAGGCACCTGAATCTTTTGAAAAGGTATACGGACAACCTGCTTTTGTCTTTTGATATGGATTTGGCAGGAGACACCGCAACCAAAAGGGGCATTAATTTGGCGCAGTCTCAGGGTTTTAACATAAAAGTTATAGATACTTATTCAGGAGCCAAAGATCCCGCCGAAATTATTCTGGAAAACCCTGAAAATTGGTCAAAGTCCGTGAAAAATGCCAGAACAATAATGGATTTTTATTTTGATTCTACCTTTGCAAAATTTAATAAAACAAATCCGCAGGAGAAAAAAGAAATAGGCAGAATTATATTGCCGGCAATAAAAAGGCTGCAGAATAAAATTGAACAGTCCCACTGGGTTCAAAAGTTGTCAGAAAAATTGGGCGTAAGCCAGGAAGCAGTTTTAGAGGAATTAAAAAATACAAAAATAGACAACACGTACATGCAGGCCGCAGAGGTTGCCTCGCCGCAGATTGGAAATAGAAACTTTTCAATTGAGGGCAGAAAAAAACTTTTAGAGGATAAAATTATTTCATTAGTCTTGAAAGATCCGGAAAATTTGAATTTAATTGAAGAATCTCATCACTGTCTTTTTTGCGACAAAACAAAAAATTTGATAGAAACTATCAAAAAGAATGCTGGCCAAAAGGAAAAAGGACTAGAGGCTGTTTTTGCGGATATCCCCAAAGACGAATACAAGGATTTGCTAAATACTTTGTCCCTGAAGGCTGAGGTAGATTACGGGGAGGACGGGCCAGATGAAATTCAACTTTGCCTTTCACAGTTAAAAGATATAAAATTGAGAAATAAGCTGAATGAGCTCTCGGGGGCAGTGAAACTTGAGAATGACGAGCAAAAAAAAGATGAGTTGGTTAAAGAATTTGACAAAAAAGCCAAGGAATTACATTCTAAAAATTAAAAACAATAATTATTATTCTCAGCTTAAATTTAAGTTTGCTCGCACCCTTCTTATATCGCTACGATACGTTGCGACTTGTAAAAAATATATAGAAGGCTGTAAAAAAGCAAAATAATTGCATCAAAAAATATGAAAAAAAATAAAAAAACAAAGAAGGTTAAAAAAATCCTTCGACACGGATCAGGGCGAGTAAAAAAGATTTCAAGGAAAAAAGTATCTCATAAAGCAGAAAGAGTCATCAGAAAATCTGTCATAGACCAGGCTCAATTAGATGCGCTCTTGAAAAAGGGGTCAGAAAGAGGCTTTGTTACAACCTCGGAGATTTTGTATGCTTTTCCCAACATAGAAAAAAATATTGCAGGATTTGAAAAAATTTATGACGATTTCAGAGAACGGGGAATTCAGATAAAAGAAATGCAAGAATTTTTAGAGGTAAAATCTAAAAAAGGGCCAAAGGGCAAAAAAGCGCTTATCGGTAAAATTGATCCGATACAGATGTATTTAAAAGAAATCGGCAAGTCCAGCTTTTTGTCAGCGAAAGAAGAAAAAGAATTAGCCAAAAAAATAGAAGCAGGAGACGAGGAAGCAAAGAATAAACTGGCTTTGGCAAACTTAAGATTGGTCGTTTCCATCGCTAAAAAATATGTAGGAAGGTCTCCAAATTTAACTCTGCTTGATTTGATACAGGAAGGGAATCTCGGGTTATTTAAAGCAGTTAAAAAATTTGATTGGAGAAGGGGATATAAGTTTTCAACTTATGCCACATGGTGGATCCGCCAATCGATTACAAGAGCTTTGGCCGATCAGGCAAGAACCATCAGGATTCCGGTGCATATGATAGAAACAATTTCAAAATACACAAAAGTCAGAAAAAATCTTTTGCAGGAATTGGGCCGCGAGCCCTTAGCCGAAGAAATTGCGGCTGAAATGGGTTTAGATGTTGATAAAGTCCACCACATAAGAAAGATTGCCCAAAAAGCGGTATCTTTGGAAACTCCGGTCGGCGAAGATAAAGACAAACAAGACAGCGTTTTGGCAGAATTTATAAAAGATGAAAAGACGATAGCGCCCAATACAGAGGCCGCCAGGAAACTTTTAAAAGAGCGCTTAAAGGAAATTTCCAGCGAATTGACGCCAAGAGAATTAAAGATTTTAGGAATGAGGTTCGGCTTAGACGACGGTGTAATGCATACATTAGAGGAAACAGGCGAAGAATTCGGCGTGACCCGCGAGAGAATCCGCCAAATTCAGGCAAAGGCATTAGAAAAACTCCGCAAACACAAAGAACTTAAAAAAATCAGGGATTATTACTAAAACAAAAAAGCCCCATATGGGGCTTTTTTGTTTTAAAGTCGATTTATGCAGTAAATCCAAAATAGGTAATTGCAAGACCTATAAAAACCGCAATCACCAGTGCAAATGGCAAAAATGGCGCGTTCTCCATTTTTTTTGCGCAGCGCTTCATCATTTCCGGTAAAAAAAGGAGAGTTAAACCTTTCAACAAAGAAAGCCAGCCTAAAATTGTGATGATGACCTGCCAATTTTGCACCCAAATATTATGGGCTAAAACCATAGCAATACCTGTTAAAAGACTAATAAATCCCCACAAAAATAAATTATCTTCATTTTCTATCTTCACAAAAAGGTGTTTTAGGTGTTTTTCTTTTATAAGAAGAGCGAGGGAAACTGCTACAATTGAAATTCCCCAAACTTCTGCTAAATAATTTGAAAGTGGCATATTTTAAAAAAATTATTAAGTTGACAATTTTTTTTACGACCTTTTAAAAATTTGTGCTTAAATCAATATCTTTTGCATCTTTCACTTTTCCTTCATGCTCGCCCATGGTTGCTTCTGAAGAACGGTGGGTATATGCAAAAATTATCTCTTTTCTTTGGTCTATGGATAAATCCTGCCTGTTTATAGCTGGTCCGCCGATGCATCCGCCTGGGCAGTTTAATAAATCTAAAAATTTGTAAGGTTTTGTCTTTGCTTTAAATTCTTCGAAAACTTTTTTGATATTTTCAACACCGTCAGTTATAAATATTTCTCCTTCTTTGAACAGTTTTTGTATATGAGAAGTTGAGGCTAATCCTCCGGAAACGGGATAAATTTTTGTGTACTCTCTTATAAAGGAATCAAAATAATAATTTTCTGTAAAATCTTCTTCCTTAATTTTTTCCTTCTCAAAAATTTGTTTTAAATCTTTTAGGGTTATTACTGCATCTATTTCCTTGTATTTTGGGGCTTCAATAATTTCTTTTGCCCAGCAGGGAGAGATAAAAATAACTTTGCAATTCGGATTGAATTTTTTATGAACCTTTGCCATTGCGGCCATGGGTGAAACGACCGGCATTAAATATTTTTTCAAATCCGGGTACTGGGTTTTTACAAGGGCCACAACAACAGGGCAGGGGCTGGCAATGAATAATTCTTGTTCCGGGTGGTCTTTTATATAATTTGCATAAGCCCAATTGACCATCCTGGCTCCGAAAGTCAATTCTGTGACCTCTTTAAATCCTAATCTGCGCAGCATCCCTATAATGTTAGGATATTTAAAATCAATAGCAAAAGTCGGGGCCAACATCGCCACCGTTTCGTTGTTTTTTATTAAATCTATTTTCTGTTGTAATTCCATATTTGACTGCTATTTAGCCTCGGTTATCTTTTGCACATCAGCCCGCTTTAAAAGTTCTGTTTGCAGCCACTCAGCTAATTTTTGGTCAAGCGCGGGGATTACTCCTTCGGCTTCATCAGACCCTTTGATACTTTCATCTTCATGCCCGGCAGTTAAGATAATCAATCGGCTCAGGCCTAGCATTTGAAACATAAAGTTGCGCTCAATATCTACATTTTGTATCTGGCGGTAGGGGATGGCGTTTTCTGTTTTATTTAAAACTCCCCGCTTTATTTTGAAAGAATCCTCTGTTATTGAAAATACATAATTTTTGTAAGTCAACCAGGCAAAGGCAAAAGATACGGCAAAAATAAGTAAAGAAAGTATAAATATAATCAAAGTTGCCCACAAAGCATTTTTTTGCATATTACCAAAAAAGGTATTTGCCAAAAATGGCTGAAAAGACAAAATAAAAAGGATTATTGAAATTATCAGGAGAATAAAGGCGACAGGGGATATTTGTAAAAAAAATAACCAGAACACTTTTTTTCCGAGCGCTTGGTATCCTTGTTTTGGGCCCTTTTCTGGGACTGGGGCACCTTTTGGGTATTGGACGGTGTTATTATCCATAATTATGAGGGAGGGAGGAATAAAAATATGAGTGAGCGGATGGTTTTTATTCCGACCTAGCGATTAATTATATAGATGCGAAGCATTTATATAATTTTTAGCTTGGGAACCATGATCTGAACATGCTCCATGCTACAAGCAGTAAAAGAATTACATAAAAAATAACCAAGTGCCAGGTTGGGAATGTAAAAAAATTGGCTACTGCTAAAATTGCATCTCCTAATGTCATTTGCTTAAAGATTTAATAAAGTTTCCCCAAATAAAATCTAGGAAATTTTTTATTTGATCTGTAAACCAGATAAGACTTAAGCCCCACTTGCTTGAGTTCAGGGATATGCCGAAAGGAGCCAATATCTGGCTGAAACTAAACCCAAAAAAGTGCTGTAAAAAATAAACCACTATAAAAAAAGTTATAATGCCAAGTACAACCCTGACAACAGGAATGGCAATAAATTTTATGAAAAAATAGATAACGGCTACAGCAATTACTATTTCTATAAGTGACGTGAGGTCCATTATTGTATTTTATAAATTAGTCAAAAGATATTCTTATATAATTTTACCATAAAACAGAAAAATCTGGCAATGTGATAATTTATGGCAGGAAGGTTTAAGATTCTTTATCTGAAATTAAACTATTTAATATCTTTTTGACAGTTTCTATGCTATCAGGTTCAATTATTGAAATTGCCACCGCTTCTTTACCAATTTTTTTAAACTGTTTTTTTATTTTTGAAATAACGTTTGCCTCGACGACATCGCTTCTGCTTAAAAATATATATTCTGGTTTTTCCAAAAGTAATTTATTATATGTTTCTAATTCTGTTCTAACGGTTTTGTAGTCTTCGATCGGGTTAGGGGAGTCAGCTGAAATAAAATGAAACAAAACTTTTGTACGCTCTATATGGCGTAAAAATTTAATACCAAGTCCTTTGCCGGTGGAGGCGCCTTCTATCAGTCCGGGTATGTCGGCTAATATCAAATCGTAATATGCGCCTAGGTTGGGTTCTAAGGTTGTGAATGGATAGTTTGCAACCTTTGCATTGGCTTTTGTCAGTTCGTTGAGCAAGCTGGATTTGCCCACATTGGGCAGGCCTATAAATCCAACATCGGCAATCATTTTTAACTCCAGACGTAATTCAAAATATTCGCCGGGTGTTCCTTCTTCAAACTGTTTTGGGCTGGTATTGGTCGATGACCTGAAAAACCAGTTTCCTTTTCCGCCTTTTCCGCCCCTTGCGACCATTTCTCGCTGGCCGATTTTAGTAATTTCGATATTTTTTTTTGTATTAAGGTTGTGGCAGACTGTGCCAATTGGCACTAACAAAGTTAAATCTTCGGCATTGCCGCCGTCATGAAGTCCCGATTTTCCATTTTCTCCGTTTTTCGCTTTGTAGTCTTTTACAAAACGAAACTGCCTTAAAGCTCCCAGGTCAGCGACCCCTTCAATGAAAATATTACCGCCTATTCCGCCATTGCCGCCCATGGGGCCCTTTTCGCCTTTTATTTTGCTGAAGGCTACTAAACCCCTGCCGCCATGGCCCGCCTCGACGGTTATTTTTATTTCATCTACAATCATAAATAGAATTTACTTTACATAAAGATTACAAAGGCAATGCCCGTCTTTTTTGATTTCGTCTTTATGCCAGAAACACGGACAGCTTTTTTTTGAATCCTCTAATTCGTTTCCGGAAATCCTTCTGCACGGGCAATATTTTTTACCGTATTTTTTCTCGTTTTCCAGAAGCCCGTTGATTATTCTTTCAACAGTTTTTTTGTCAGGATTCAGTTGAAATCCATTGTTTTTGGCATACTCATCAAACTCTTTTATCAGTTCCTCAATTTTTTCTAGATTATTTGTGTTAACCATTTTTAGCAGTTTCTTTTAAAATATTTTCTAACCACTCTTTAATCGTTTTTTCAGGTATCAGCCCTACAAAACTATTAATCGGTTTTCCTCCCTTGAACAAAATAACTGTTGGAATCCTTTCAACGCCAAACTTCTGGGCGGTTAAGGGAATATTATCGAGGTTGGCCTTCATCAAAACAATTTTTTCCTTAAAATGTTCAGCCACCCTGTCTAAAATTGGGCCTAAAACCGAGCAGGGTTCGCACCAAACGGCAAAAAAATCAACCAAGACAAGCTTGTCCGCGGAATTAATTTCTTTATCAAAATTGTTATCTGTAATTTTAATATCTGTCATACTTTATTTGTTTAGATTTATCAATTATTTTGTTGCTCGCACCCTTCAATATAAAAATATCTTATACCCTTCATATAAAAATTATATAGTAGGCTATATAAAAGGCTGTATTAAAATTTGCATCTGTTATAATCATAATTAAATAAATTAATTTTAATTGATATGCCAGAATCTTATTTGGTTTTTAGTCTTGTTATCTTTACTAAAAAATTTAAAATCTAAAAAATCTTTTAGATCGCTTATGAATAAGCCTAAGCCGAAAGAAGATATCCATATTTCTAAATCGTTTTTTAATAGGAGCGGGCCAAGTATCATCAATAAAAATCCGAATATCCAATGATGAGGGAACCAAATGGGATCATTCAGCCAGACATTAAGATAATTATCGCCAAATCTTCCAATTGTATAACCTAAAAATGCTGCCACTAAAAAAATTACTATGTTTAAAATTATCATTAATGCCAAAGAAAGTAAACAATAATTATCATTCCCAATATAATTCTATAATAACCGAAGATTTTAAAGTTATTTTTTTGCACGTAACTTATTAAAAATTTTATTACTGCCAACGCTACAATAAAAGAGACAATAAAACCAGTTGATAAAACAGAAATTTGGTGGATATTCAAAAGCGCCTTATATTTTAATAAACTATAGGCTGAAGCTGCCAGCATGGTTGGAATGGCTAAAAAGAAAGAAAATTCAGTGGCAACTACGCGGGAAGCGCCAAAAATCATAGCTCCCACTATTGTTGCAGCTGACCTTGAAGTTCCGGGAATCATAGACAAGCATTGGACTAGTCCTATTAAAAATGCTGTTTTGAAGCTTAGATTATTTATTGATGTGATTTTAGGCGTTCTGCTTTTTCTTTCAATGATTAAGATAATTATCCCCCCTATAAGCAAAGCGAATGCTACAATCCAAGGGTTAAATAATTTCTTTTCTATAATATTGGCGGATAAAGCCCCTAAAAGTATAGCAGGCAAAACCCCGACTATTGTTTTATACCAGATATTTAAGATTTCTTTGTTTTTATTTATATCTTTAGTGAATGGCCAGAGTTTTTTCCAGAAGTATAATAAAACAGCAAGTATGGCTCCAAGCTGTATAACAATATCAAACAATAATGTAAATTCTTTATCAAATGATATAAATTGATTTACAAGAATAAGATGCCCGGTGGAAGAAATCGGCAAAAACTCTGTAAATCCCTCTACTATCCCCAATAATATTGCTTTTATCGTGTCTAATATAATTAAAATCATATTTGTTTATTTTACCATATAAACTTTTATAATAAAAAAGCCCAGGAATTTATTTGGGCCTTACTTTGAAGAGCGGCGTGCCGTATTCGACTGACGTCTGATTCTCGACAAGTATTTCCGCTATTGTGCCTGCGACTCCGGCTTTAATCTCGTTCATCACCTTCATCGCTTCTATTATGCACACAGGAGTTTCCGGATCAACCTCCGAGCCGATTTCTACAAATGGCTTTGAGTCCTCGCTCGCTGATGCATAAAAAGTCCCAACTAGCGGCGCCGTTATGGGCGTGAATTTTTCCTCAGAGCCCTCTTTCGCTTTCGGCGGCTGGGCTGTTGAATCTGCAGATGGACTCTTAATGATTATCTCGCGCCTTAAGACAATCCTCATCTTGCCGCTGACTATTTCAACTTCAGTCAGGCCAAGCTCATTCATCAGTCCGCCGATTTCTCTGATGGCCTCTTTTACTTTCGGCAAATCAAATTCTTTTTCTTCCACAGCTGCTCTCCTCATCTAAGTGTCAACGAACGTACTATCAAATTACCACAAATATATATTACTGTAAACAAAAATCCGAGAAATTAACCTCGGATTTAGGTTTTTTTATGCCTCGTAATGGGTTTCGGGATAATTTTTATATATTTCTTTTTTAGTAGATTTTTTAGTAGATTTCTTGTCTAGCTTTTGCATTGAGGTAAGCCACGAAATAAAAGGAATCCTAAGTTTATCTAAGCACCAGCTGTCATCTTTAATGAGCGGCCTTTTTTCTTCTTTAAAACGATTAAGCAAAGCCAAAGTAGCTTGTAAATTAGAAGGAGACAACTTATTATGCTCTTCTAAAAATTGTTCTTTGCTTATGAATATCATACTTAATGATACCATACTTGTTATAAAAAAACAAGGGGTTGCAAAAAAAATTAGAAATAGGAAAGTGGAGCGGGATTGTAGAGAACATTAGAACTTATTGGCAGACTACAACCCAGTATTTCTATATTCCAAGTTTATCATTGACCGAGGCCAAAATCAATGGTTGAGGATTACCCCACCATTGTTGTATTGGGAGTTGAACTGGACAAGGAAAACTTTCCGGTTCTTTACGATTGGGCCAAGAGTAATCCGGGAACGCTGGCAAAGCAACTCCAAAGTATAGCCGACAAATGGCATGGAGGAGATCTGAATATGGCGGCAATATGCTTAGAATCTGACTTAAAGTGATAAAATATAGTGAATTTGCACAAAATATTAACCAAATTCACTAAATATCAGGTAAATCAAACTTTATAAGAATTTCAACAAGCGGCTTAACTTTATAAAGTTAGACAATGTTAGACAATTTGTTTATTTTACTTCCTTGTTTTTCTTGTATTTTAGCGTTAATATAAAATTAACAATTTAATAATATCGCCTAACCCTTATAGGTAGCTATAAGGTATGGCAATAGTCCAGTTAGACATAAAGAACCCATCATGGGGTTGTCTAACTGGCCGTATAGGGAAACCTATGCGAGTGGCTTCGGTCACTACCTGTGGTGGGCTTTTTGTATAAACATCCGCAGGTTGACTTTGTATCAAAATGGCGTCAAAATAATATAATATAGAGAAAATAAACTATGGAAGGAAAAAATAAGCATACTCCAATCATCACAACAGCTGTCATAATTATTATCGTTGTAGCTGTCGGTGCTTTTTACATTGGAAAAAATTCAAATATTAGTCAGCCACAGAATAAACAAACAGATCCTACAATAGACGTAAAATCAGATACAAAAGTAAATGCGACTACTGTTAAAGTAGCAACATTTTACAATGGGCAAGACGGATATTCCCTTTCTATACCGAGTGGAAATAAATCAACTTGTATATGGAATTATGCGGGCGGAAGTGCAGATATTCCATATATGGAAACTACAAATGCCAATTCTGCCACAGAAAAACATACCATGATGATTTATGGAGGTAATTATAATTATAAGGTCAATTGCTTTGATGACTTTGGTAATCAGTATATTGGATTATTTCCCAAAACATCTCAATAATTAATATTAATAATTAATATGGAAAAACCCAAAAAAAGCAAAGTTGTCAAAACAACAATTATAATTATTTCAATTGTTGTTGGTTTATTTATTTTATTTCAAATACTCAGAGCAGTATTTTTGGTTGGTGTCGTGGGCATTGAAACTGAAGGTGTAGTTAAATATGACGATTGCAGGGAAAAAATAACAATACAGGAAAAAGATAGTTCTTATTGGTTTGGTCATTTTGGAAAGCAATTTACCTGTGCTGAAAGAAAAACTAAAAGTGGACTAATGATGGGCGGAATTTGTGTGCTTGTTAACCTTGATAGTAGCGGGACTTGCTTATCGGCTTATATCTATGAAAAAAAACAAGACCCTACGCAATGTGTGGGCGCTATAAAAGACGGAGTAAATTATCCGTATTTGGGTTATGACGATTTGTGCTATCAAACTCCACAATAAAAACCACGTAAGAAAATAAAAATAATAAATTTATGGAGAAAAATGATAAAAATGTAAATAAGGGAAAGTGGCCGATGTATTTTGTTATAGCATTGATTGTAGTCATAATAATCTTTGCTTGGGCTGGAATGAATCCAAATAATAAGCAGAGCAGTTACTATTCAAAACATGGGAACTTCTCTGTCTATTTTCCCGTTTATCCCAGTTATTTGTCTACTGATCAAGAAATAACAAAAGGCAACAACGTGTCCGAAGAAGCCTATTATACTATCCAACCAGATAGTAGCGGAAATAATCAATTTGCAGTAGCATACGTAGGTTCTGCATTCAAAGACCTAAATGTTCCTTCCGAGGAAAACCTAAAAGCAGAATTAGATTATTCGGGGAATAGCTTGGGATGGAAAATAGTTTCTTCAAATCCTACTGCATTTAATGGTTTCCCGGCCATTGATTACACTCTTTTTAATAGTTCTTTAAATATATACCAGGTGGGAAGAGATATCTTAAAAGGTAGTGATTTGTATATGCTTGATTACTATTACTACCCAGGGAAAGAAGATAAACAACTTGAAAATACTTTTTTAAATTCTTTGACATTCGGACAAAAACAAAACAGCATAGCGGTAGTTTCAAAAGTGTTTTATTTACAACTAACCTCAAATGTTCGTAGTTGCGCATCTTTATCATGCGACCCACCCATCGGAACATACCCGGCTAATAGTAGCTATGAACTACCATATGCAACTATTAATGATTTGCCAGAATGGGTAAAAATTTCTTACTACGACAATAAGGGTTCAATGAAGCAAGGGTATATAAATAAAGTTGATTTTGGAGAGAACGAAGTTGGGTCTCAAGATTCTACAAAACCTTCACAGATAAGCGGAAGCACGCAACCACAATCTCAACAACCAGCGAATAATTCTTCAAATAATGAAACCCAATCAGAAATTGTTTCTAAATTAGAGCCAGCTGTGGTTGAGATAAATTGTTGGTCT
>CAIMWV010000017.1 GCA_903845295.1 Candidatus Staskawiczbacteria bacterium | reverse complement strand
TTACTCAGCAGGATTTAAAAGACGTTCAAGTCGATTTGGCAAAAGGAATTTTCGGAGAAGACATAGAATATAAATTTTTAGATGATAATTTCCCGTACACAATTGAAAGCCTTGAAATGGATATTATGTTCAACGGGGACTGGATGGAAGTAAATGGGGCAGGATTGGTAAATCCAATAGTTATGAAAAATTTTGGAATTGACCCGGAAGTTTATAATGGCTGGGCATTTGGATTCGGCGAGAGATTGGCGATGATAAAAATGGGAATACCCGATATAAGAATATTATGGTCAGACGATCCAAGAATTACCGGCCAGTTTAAGGATATAAACAGTAAGTTTAAAGAAGTGAGCAAATATCCGCCGATTTCAAGGGATATTTCTTTTGTCATTGATAAAAATATAAATTTAAATAATTATTACGAAATCGTAAGGGATTTTGCCGAAAATTTGATTGAAGAGGTGAAACTTATAGACAGCTATGAAAATGAGGAGAAATTCGGCAAGGACAAAAAAAGCTATACATTCAGGATTGTTTATCGTTCGCCGGAAAGAACCTTAACCAGTGAAGAAATCAATAAAATTCAAGACGAAATCAGAGAAGAAACTAAAAAAGAATTAAATGCAGCTTTGCGTTAAAATCCATGATTAAACTAAATATAAAAGAAGCTGACGAGAAGCCGGTAAAAAAAGAAGACCTGCCTGCGCAGGCAGGAAAAAAGGTTGTAAAGCCCAAGGAAGAAAAGAAAATTGAAAAACCAGAAAAGAAGTCTGAACCCGTTAAGGTTGCGAAAGAAAAGCCGGTGAAGAAAGAAAAAATAGTTGAGAAAAAAGAAAAACCGGCTAAAGAAGAAAAAATTGAGGTTAAAGTCCCTAAGCAGCCGAAGGCTGCCAGGATCCCGGTCGCCGAAGGCGACCTAGGGAAAGAGCCTAGGAAAACTGAGGTTGTAAAAAGCGACGTTAAGCCGCCGGAGACTTCAGAACCTAAGAAAAAAAGGAAAGAGGGAGAATATACTGCAAAAGACATTTATGTTTTAAAGGGTTTGGAGCCCGTAAGATTAAGGCCCGGGATGTATATCGGTTCTACCGGCATAGATGGATTGCATCATTTAATTTGGGAGGTTGTTGATAACTGTTTAGACGAAGCAATGGCGGGCTATGCTAAAAACATAGAAGTCATTTTATTACCGAATAATAGAGTAAAAATTTCTGATGACGGAAGGGGAATTCCGGTTGAGAAACATCCGGACACGGGAAAATCAACATTGGAAACAGTTTTAACAACTTTGCATGCCGGAGGAAAATTTGGCGGAGAAGCTTATAAAGTTTCCGGCGGTTTGCACGGAGTCGGTATTTCAGTTGTGTGTGCGTTATCAACCTATATGCTGTCTGAAGTTGAGAGAGACGGCGGAAAATATCAACAGGAATATTTTAGGGGAAAGCCGAAGTATTCGGTAAAAAGAGTTGGAGATTCAAAAAAAACAGGAACCACTCAAACATTTGATGCCGACCCTCAGATTTTTTCGGAAATAAAATATGACCCAAAAAGAATTTTAAATCATTTACGCCAGCAGGCTTATTTGACAAAAGGAGTAAAAATTTCATTCATAGACGAGAGAATAAAAGGACAAGAATCAGCTTATACTTTTTATTTCGAGGGAGGAGTTGGTTCATATGTAAAATATTTAGTACAAGGAAATACTCCGCGCCACCCGAATATTTTTTCGGTTGCCGTGGAAAAAGATAAAATTTGGGTTGAGGCAGCTTTCCAGTACACGCAAGAAATGGAGTGCACTGAAGAATCTTTTGCGAATAATATTTATACCGTTGAAGGCGGAACCCATATTTCGGGCTTTCGCACAGCATTGACCAGATCTTTAAATGACTATGCAAGGCGCGAAGGATTCTTGAAAGAAAAAGACGAAAATTTTTCCGGCGATGATGTCAGAGAGGGTTTGACCGCCGTTGTTTCTGTAAAAATTAGAACTCCGCAATTTGAAGGCCAGACAAAAGCAAAATTGGGAAATCCGGAAGCTAAAAACGCAGTTGAAACTGCGACATCAGAGGGTTTGTCTGATTATCTGGAAAGAAATCCATCAGATGCCAGAGCTATTATAGAAAATTGTCTTTTGGCGACAAAAGCAAGATTGGCGGCAAAAGCCGCAAGGCAAACAGTGCTGAGAAAAGGCGCCTTGGAGGGTTTGGCTCTGCCGGGAAAATTAGCAGACTGCCTTTCCCGCAAGCCGGAAGAATCTGAAATATATATTGTTGAGGGAGATTCCGCCGGCGGCTCGTCAAAGCAGGCAAGAGATAGGAGGTTCCAGGCAATTTTACCTTTGCGCGGAAAAATTTTGAATGTGGAAAGAGCAAGATTAGATAAAATGCTGATGTCAAAAGAAATTAAGGCATTGATTATTGCAATGGGAACCGGAATCGGCGAAGATTTTGATATTTCAAAATTGAGATACCACAGAATCGTAATTATGACGGATGCAGATGTTGATGGAGCTCATATAAGGACTTTGCTTTTAACATTTTTTTACAGGCATTTTAAGCCCGTTGTCGAAGCGGGCCACATTTACATTGCACAGCCGCCTCTTTATAAAATTCAGGCAGGAAAAAACGTCCAGTATGCTTATTCAGATGAGCAAAAGGACAAAGCAGTGAAAGATATGGGAAAAACATCTGTTTCCATACAGCGGTATAAGGGTTTGGGAGAAATGAATCCCGATCAGCTCTGGGAAACAACAATGAATCCGGAAAATAGGACATT
Organism: Candidatus Staskawiczbacteria bacterium; assembly: GCA_903845295.1. Taxonomy (GTDB): domain Bacteria; phylum Patescibacteriota; class Minisyncoccia; order Minisyncoccales; family Staskawiczbacteraceae; genus XYD1-FULL-39-28. Next base: position 4,059 of record CAIMWV010000017.1, on the reverse strand, counting down.
ATTGCAGGTTGCGGTAGAAGATGCCCACATGGCTGATAAAACTTTGGATATATTGATGGGCGAAGAGGTGGAACCTCGTAAAAAGTTTATCCAAACGCATGCCAAAGCTGCTAAGAATCTGGACATTTAAAGATTATGCTGGATCAATTCAAAAAAATTGCAGAGTTAAAAAAGCTTCAGGATAGTTTTAAGAAAGAAAAGATAACCGTTGAAAAGGAGGGGATTTTGGTTGAAATGAACGGGAATTTTGAGGTAGAAAATATAAAAATAAACACAGAATTAAGTATAGAAAAACAGCAGGAAATTTTAAAACAGTGTTTGAATGAAGCAAGGGAGGATATCCAGAAAAAACTGGCTAAAGTTATGATGAACTCCGGTATCGGTTTTTAATATTGACATTTGAGTTTAGTTCGGCTATTATACAAACATAAGTATAAATAGCCGCCGCGGGCGGTTTTTTAGAACCAAATAGAACTAAGAAAAAAAATATGACCATCACACAAAAAATAAATATATTTTTTAAAGAGGTTTGGGTTGAAATGAAAAGAGTAAGCTGGCTTTCCCAGAAAGACGTTTTAAGGTATACGCTTATTGTATTGGGATTTACCATTATAGCAGCTGCGTTTTTAGGCGGATTGGATTATATATTCACTACAATAATTAAAATTTTCGTTTTAAAGTAATTAAGAATGAATTCAGCATTCTGAAGTCAGAATCCAGAATAGAATAAACAATTCAAAATTCTATTCAAAATACAGAATACTAAATTCAAAATTCAAGCAAAATGCCGAAACAAGTCATAGAGCAAGAAAAAAATTGGTATGTAATCCATACTTATTCGGGATATGAGGATGCTGTTGCAAAAAATCTGAAGCAGAGGATTGAGAGTTTGGGTATGGAAGATAAGATTTTTAATGTTATAGTTCCCAAGGAGAAAAAAATAAAAATTAAAAATGGGAAAAGAAAAACAGTTGAGGAAAAAATCTATCCGGGTTATGTCTTGGTGCAAATGATAGTTACTGATGAATCATGGTATGTGGTCAGGAATACCCCAAGGGTAACAGGATTTTTGGGGGCAGGAACTACGCCGATTCCGGTTTCTGCAGCTGATATGGCTGATCTGATGAAGAGAATGGAGCTATCAGAGCCGGAGTTTACAATTGATTTTGAAATCGGCGCTACGGTTAAAATTACAGACGGCCCGTTCAAGGGGTTTGAAGGCAAGGTTTCAGAAATTGACAAGGAGAAGGGAAAAATTAAAGTTTTGGTTAATATGTTCGGCAGGGATACGCCGGTAGAATTAGATTCATTACAAATCAAGAAGGTTGGTTAAAAATTAAATTGAGTGATAGTTGCAGGTTCTTTATTCATATATTTTGCCTGCTAACTTATAGCTCATAAAAAAATGGCAAAAGAAATAAAAGCTGTCGTAAAGATACAAATACCGGCAGGCAAGGCAACACCAGCGCCTCCGATTGGCCCGGCATTGGCCCAGCACGGATTAAATATTGCCGAATTCTGCCAAAAGTTTAATGCGGCAACCCAGGCAATGATAGGCTTCACAATCCCCGCAGAGGTTACAATTTTTAAGGACAGATCCTATACGTTCAAATTAAAAACACCCTTAGCTTCAGAATTATTGAAAAAAGCAGCCGGGGTTGAAAAAGGATCGGGCACGCCGAATAAAATAAAAGTCGGCAAGGTCACGAAAGCCCAGTTAAAAGAAATTGCTGAAAAGAAAATGCCGGATTTGAACACAACGGACATTGAGCAGGCGATGAAAATAATCGCCGGCACTGCCAGAAATATGGGAATAGAAATTAAGGAATAAAAGACAATAAATTACAAAAAAAGCAAGTGCAAAAAGCACTTGCTTTTTATTTTGGCAAAATGGTAGAATAGGAATACATTATTAAATAATTTTTTAATTTTTAAAAAATATGCCAAGACCATCAAAAGATCAATATTATTTGAATATTGCAAAAGAAGTAGCTCAGCGTAGTACCTGCTTTAGGGCGAAATACGGTGCGATTATTGTAAAAAATGATCAGATTATTTCAGCCGGCTATGTCGGAGCTCCCAGAGGAACAAAAGATTGCGCTGAAAGAGGATATTGCTTGAGGGACGAATTGAAAATTCCTCATGGCACCCAGTATGAAATCTGCAGAAGCGTGCACTCAGAAGCCAATGCGATAATCAATGCTGCCAGGGCGGGAGCTAATGTATTGGACGGAACATTATATTTGTATGCTGAAAACGGAAAAACAGGAGAGAGAGTCGATGCTGTGCCTTGTTATATCTGCAAAAAAATGCTTATTAATGCCGGATTGAGCAAATTTGTCGGTTCATCTCACGACGGGTCTTTGAAACTTTTCCATGTGGAGGATTGGGTTTCAGAATGGAAGCAGGGGGATATTTTAGATGATAAGTATCAGTATGGCAGAGACCAAAACATAAAGGAAAATCTGAAATCTGCTGAAGAGGTCAGAAATAACCACCAAGATGCAAAAGAATTCAAAAGTTTGAAAGAAATTTTGATGGAGGAAGGGAAAATAGAAGATTTTAACGGAATAGAACAGGCATGAACCCCGTTAGAGGCTTTTGACAGAAAAATTTTAATAAAATTTTTCTGTGCTGGGCAAACGGGATTTATTAACACATAAAGGGTTGTCTTAAATTGACTATTAAGTTATATAAAGACAAGCCTCTAACGGGGTGAACAAAGATGACGAGCAGATTTTAGTTGTGAAATCTGATATTATTTTTAAATCGGGAAAGTGGCAGGGATTGAAAACCGACAATTTAGATTATTATATTGATCTGATAAAGAAAAATTGCGAATTCAGGCGAAGAGGGGATATGGAAAACGACAGGTCTTTCCAGCAGATAATCCCATATATGCTTTTCAGTTTTGAAAATAAATTTTTCGCTTATAAATATTTAAAAAACGCCGGAGAAAAAAGATTGGTCAATAATGATTATCAGCTGGGCGTTGGCGGACACATAAATAAGGAAGATATTGCCTCAGGCAGCAAAGATATTTTAGAAGCAGGGATGATGAGGGAGTGGAACGAGGAGGTTGATTTTAAGGGAAATTTAATCAGCAGGAAATTAGTGGGGATAGTTAAAGATGAATCAAGGCCGGTTGAGCAGGTGCATTTGGGATTGGTTTATCATTTTGCGGGGGATAGCCCGGACATCAATGTGAAAGAGACCGACAAAATGGAGGGAAAGCTGCTTGATAGAAAAAATCTTTCAGAAGATACAATAAGCCACAGCGTCTGGATGAAAATAGTTTATGAGTCGTATTTAAAAAAAATATAAAATAAACAATGAAAAAAATAATCGGATTAACGGGTGAAATAGGCTCAGGTAAAGATACTTTTTGCGGATATATCAAAGAAAATTATCAGAATGTTTTTGTTTTAAGGTTTTCAGACGCGCTTACAGATGTCCTGAAGATCTTTTTTGATGCAATAAAAAGGGAAGACCAGCAGTGGCTCGGTGCGTCATTGAGAGAAAGATTCGGAACTGATATTTTAGTCAAAGCGCTTATCAAAAAAGCCAATAACATAAGCGAAGGGATAGTTATTTTAAACGGGGTCAGGACAGAATCGGAAGCGCAGGCAATAAAAAATGCCGGAGGCAAAATCATTTATATTACGGCAGAACAAAAAACAAGATGGGAAAGGGTTAAAATCAGGGGAGAAAAAGCCGACGACAATGCCCCTTGGGAAAAATTTGTAGAAATGGGGAAAGCTTCAGCTGAGCTGCAAATTCCAGCCATCGGGGCAAAGGCCGATTTTAAGATAGAAAATAACGGTTCAAAAGAATCATTTTATCAGGATATAAAAAAAATAATAAATTTAATTTAATGCTAAAAAATAATTATCCGGGTAAATTTATTGTTTTAGAGGGGTTGGACGGTTCGGGACAAAGCACTCAGGCGAAGCTTCTGCGGGATTTTTTGGCTGAGAACGGCAAGCAGGTTTTTTTGACAAAAGAGCCGACGCTGGAATTCGAGGCAGGCAAAAAAATAAAAGAAATTTTGCGCGGTGA
>CAIMWV010000016.1 GCA_903845295.1 Candidatus Staskawiczbacteria bacterium | reverse complement strand
TTAAAAAATTAATTAATAATTAAAAAAATAAAAACATGGCAATCGAAAGCCCCAAACCAAAATCTTTCAAAGAATTAATTCATGATACATATTATAAAATACCCCTTTATCAAAGGTCATATGATTGGGATATAGATAAAGTATCCCTGCTGTGGGACGACGTAAACGAAAATGATGCCGGGTATTTTGTGGGCATTGTTCTTTTTATGCCAGGAAGCAAAGAAAAGCATCCTAACAAATTTGAAATTGTAGACGGACAACAGAGGTTTACGACGCTTTTATTGCTACTGCGCGCGTCAGTTGAAATTCTTGAAAAAAAAGGCTCATCTGTGTTCTCAGCTTTCCAGAATCAATATTTAACCCAGTGCTCGGCAGGAGAAAGGAATTCAAGGCCAACATTGATTTTGAGTAAACGTGATAAGGCAAAATTTGAAAGTCTTTTGAAGGGCGAATCTTTTTCTAAGAAACCAACACTATCTTCATGGAAAAATTTAGATAATACAATCCAATTTTTTCGTGAGAGAATGGAAGTTGTTTATAAAGAGAAAGGAGAGGAGGGCTTAATAAACTTTATAAATGAAAAAGTTTTGAAACTTTCCTTCGTAGATATAGTCCTTGATACAGAAAGTGATGTTTACCAATTTTTTGAAACACTGAATGACACGGGCATGGATTTATCGATTGCCGATTTAGTAAAAAACCACGTCTGCGCACGGGCAGAAGAACAGGAAAAGGTGGAAGAAAAAAAACAAGAAAAGGTAGAAGAAAGTGCTGACGCAATAGATGATATTTCGGAAAAACTTAGTTCTGGAAAGTTTAAATCATTTTTACTACATTATTGTTGGGCAAATGATAAAAAAGATGTACCTACTCCCAGAAAAAAACTTATGGAGTGGTATACCAAATGGATTAGTGAAAATAAGAATATAGATGATTTTCTATCTAGTCTGGAAAAATATACGGATTATTATGTTAATTTTGTGAAACCAAATAAGTGTAGCGACCGAGATAGGAAAAAAATATTTATAAATTTGGACGCTTTGGGTGCAACGCGTTGTTATCCCCTACTTTTAGCGGGAGAAGACTGTCTTGATAATAAAAAGGATTTTATAAAACTGGCTAATGCGGTTGAAATTTTGACATTCCGCCATAGCACAGTTCTTAAAAGAGATGCAAAAAAATTGGAGAGCGTTTTTTTTAATTTAATAAAAGACCTTAGAAATAAAAAAGATATTAACGAGATTATCGGGGTTTTAAAGAAACAAGATGCTTTTAAAGACGAAAAGTTGTTTAAATTGGCTCTTACTAATTTTGAGCCCGCAAACAACAAAGTTGCGAGATACGTACTTTTAAAAATTGATGATTATATCACTGGCGGGAAGCAAGCAAATCTTGATTGGGATACTCTTACGGCAGAACATATTTTAGCCGTAAATCTTGATTGGCCAGGGAAAGAAGAATATTTGAGTCGTTTGGGAAATTTTTCATTATTGTCGTTCAAAATGAATCCAGAGGCTTCTAACAAACCTTTTAAAGAGAAGCGTGGTGAAGTTTATTCACAGGAAAAGCGAATACAAATTACCAAAGATTTACTTAAATACTCTGATTTTACAAAAGAAACAATTGTTTCTCGCCAAAAAAAGCTTGTTGAGCATGCAGCGAAAATATGGAGCTCTAATAGCATTTAAATCGAAAAATTAATTGAGAAATAAAATATAGACAAAAGACAATGGAAGGAATCGAGGATTTATCTAATTTTATAAATAAGGAGCGAGAACGTTTTGAAACCCGAGAGAACAATTTATTTGCTAATTCATTTAAGGAGATAATTAGATATCATAATTTCCTGAAAATTATTCTTCGAAGATATAAACTATTAGTATCGGAAAATGCTAAAGTTTTTTATGAATTTCAGGAGTCTATTGATAAAAGTCCAGGTAGTCATAGAGAAACAGATAAACAGGCCGAAATCAGGAGGAAAATGACTGAACTGGCCGAGGAGATACACTCAGAGGTCGAAAGTTTTTATATGTTTTTTAAAATTTTGGTCGATAAAATATCCTTTTCTGTGCAATACTATTTTGGTAAAAGTAGGAAAGTAAAAATGTCTGGCCATCACAGTATGGTTGAAAAGTTTAATGACAGTGCTGATCTAAAAATAATAAAATATTGCGTAGAGAAAGGTTTGACTATAAAAAAAGCTTTCATCGAAAAGATGAAAATAATTCAAAACGAAATATTAGATTTTAGAGATGATCAAATTGTACATAATTCCTCTCCTAGGATTATTCGAGGGACGGGAGTTGACGGAACGATGTCTGTTCATAAAGCGCTTTATCCAGAGATTGGAGAGGAGACTAAATCTAGCACATCCTTGAAGCCCGAACAAGTTATGAGTGATCTGAATGATTATATTGAATTATTAATAGCTTTTATTAACGATAACAGAGAAAAAACAGTATTACCAATCAGAAAAGCTTAAAATTTTTATGCTTACGAAGACGGATTTTAAACATTATATTGAGTGCCCGGCGTGGTTGTGGCTTTCCAAACACGCGCCGGAATTATTGCCGGAAATTACGCCCGAGTTAGAGCGTACTTTTGCGTCGGGCAATGAGGTTGATGTTTTGTCCAGAAAATTATTTACTGGCGGTTTTGAAATTAAGGGCTATAACCAAGACGGCTGGGAGAATACCAAAAAGGCAATGGCAGAGGGCAAAGAAATATTGTTTCAGCCTACTGCTGTTGCAGACCCTATAACATGCAGAGCTGATATTTTAACAAAAACCCCTTCGGCGGACTCAGGGCAAGCTAAAGAGGGAGATAGCTGGGATATCAATGAAGTAAAAATGTCGGGATCCTTTAAAGAAGAACATATTGACGATGTCGGGTTTCAGCAGATTTGTTTTGAGGCCGCGGGCATAAAAATCGGCCGGACAAACCTTATTCATATCAATACAGATTATGTGCGGCATGGCGAGATTGAAATAAAAAAATTATTTACATCAGAGGATATTACAGACGAGGTTAATAAAAAGCTGCCTGAAATAAAAGAGGAGATTAAGAAGGCGCTTTTGATTATGAATATAAAAGACAGACTGGACTTGCGGGTGATTGAGGGGTGCAACAATCCAAAAAAATGCGAGTATCTGGAATGCTATTGCAAAAGCGAGCCGGAAATATATCCGCTTGCCGGTAAGATTCCGCCGAAACATCTTCTGGCATTGCTTAACAGAGAGATATTAAACCCCGAAAAAATTAAGCCCGATATTTTAAAATTGACCGGGTATAAGCCCGCGGAGAAATTCACAGAGATAAATGCCAATGCTATACGCGCGGAATTTAGAAAATTGGAATATCCCCTTTATTTTTTTGATTACGAAACATACAGGTCACCGATACCGCCGTTTGACGGCACGTGGCCTTACCAGCAGATACCGTTTCAGTATTCTTTGATAATAAAAGACAGCCCGACTGCGGTTGCGCGGCATGCTGAATTTTTAATGCGCAGGTTTGAAAATCCTGTACCTGAACTTTTGGCACAGCTGAAAAAAGATATTGGCCCGAAGGGAAGCGTTATTGTGTGGTGGGCGACGTTTGAAAAAGGGAGAAACAAGGAAATGGGAGAAATGTATCCCGAACACGCTGATTTTTTGAAGGGCGTGAATGACAGGGTTTTTGACCTTTATCAAATTTTTAAATTCAAGAACAGGATGTATATAAAAAGCGATTTTCAGGAATTGGCATCGTTGAAAATAGTTTTGCCCGTGCTTTGCCCCGAACTTTCCTATGATAACCTTGCTATACGAGAAGGCGAAGAGGCATCGGCCAGCTGGCCTGTTTTGACGAGCGATAAAACTTCGGCGGAGGAAAAATTGTTGCTGGAAAAAAATATGCTGGCCTATTGCAAGAGAGATACGGAGGCGATGGTGGGGATTATGGAGAAGGTGAAGGAGGATATAAAACCCCAGTAGTAGAAATTTGATAGCCATCGGGCATAAAGCCCGACGTTAAACATAATATCAAATTTCACTACGGGGCAGATAATTTTATGAAGAAAGTTGAGCGTAAAAATAAAAAAAAGCGCAAGGGTAAGCATACTTTGTATGATTTTTTGCCAAAGGATGTTATTGAGGATTTTATTGAGTATAAGGATGACCCCGAGGCGAAAAAAGAGTACGAAGAGGCTTGCGAGGAACTTGATGAAATATTTGAATATTTTGAAGACCATCTTGGCAGAGAAATAACTGAACGCGAGCATAAAACTCTCATCGCTGTTATAAGGAAGTATTCCCCAAAAAATAAAGCTGGCGAGGTTTTTACTTTTCTTCATCCGGAAACTGTTTGGGAGGTATATTGGCATGAACGTGGAGAAAAATGGGATCTTTGGGAAGAATTTTTGAAATAAATAATTAATAAACTGCGGACAATGTGTTCAGCGTAAATGAGGCCATCAATGTATAAGATATATCAAGGCCTCATTTCCGAAGCAAATCTGCTCGCTAGGTTGGGAAACCCCGACTAGCGGGGATTTCTCGCAACCCTTTCGCTCGCAGACCCGAAAAATAAATTTATGGATGACGGCGGCAATAATTCAATACAAACGGATGATTCTACGGCGAGCGAGGCGAGCCAGCCGAGCGAGCCGGTAAAAGATTCAACCCTTCAGCCCGGTTCAGGGCAGGATTCGGCTGAGCTGGCAGATGCGTCGGAAGGTGGTGCTATACCAGAGGAACCAGAAAGCCAAGGGGTAGGTTTAGAGACTGAATCGGCAGAAGTGCCACCTGTTCCGCAAGAGCAGCCAGATGCTGGTTCAGAGCCGGCGAGAGCGACTCCTGCGCCGGAGGTTTCAGAAGAGCAGGCGCCGACTCCGCAAGCGGTGATACCGAGCGAGGCGGTTACGCCGCCGAGCGAGGCGACGAATCAATCCTTCATTAAAAACTTGCTTGCGAAAGCCGGAGAAAAAATTCAGTTTAACAAAAGGAAAAAATTGGAAAAGATTATGGGATTGGCGAGGCAGAAAGGGAAAATTAATAATGCGGATGTGTGCAAAGCTTTGAGAGTTTCAGATGCGACAGCTTTCCGTTATTTGGATTTACTTGAAAAACAGGGGAGAATAAAACAATTAGGGAAGACCGGCCGAGATGTTTTTTACCAGCCGGCAGAATAAACACTTCAAATGGTGGAAATGAAGTGTTTACCTAAAACTTTTAATAAAAAATTTCATGGATAAAAATATGCCAAAACAATTTTATAAAGACGCGTTTTTATGGGGATTTATCCTTTGGCTGATCGGATATGCGCTGGGAATAATCCTTTTTGCTGTTGTACCGGCTAATATGATTGGCTGGGTTATAATGCCCATAGGCATAATAATAACGCTTTGGGTTTTGTTGAAGAAAATAAAAGGAAATTCGTTTAAATATTATGTTATACTGGGGCTGGCATGGGCTGTGATGGCTGTTGTACTGGATTATTTTTTGCTGGTGAAGGCGTTTAATGCAACAGGATATTACAAGCTTGATGTTTATTTATATTATCTTCTGACTTTTGCGCTTCCCGTTATCGTGGGTTGGAAAAAAGAAATTAAAAAATAATGGGCAAGAATAATAAAATGAAAAACAAAACAATAATCTTAATAATAATTATAATTGCCCTATTTTGTCTGGGTGTTGGTTATTGGTATTTCAAAGGGTTTAAAACTGCTACATTGGGAACATTGAGCGAATCCAAGGCGATTGAAATAATACAGAATCGATTCCCCGAATTAAAAGAATACCCAAGCGACAAGTTGCCTCCAAAATCCATTAAGACAGAAAAAGCCGGCGACGGCTGGTATGTTGCCTTTATTCAAGAAGGTTCGGGTGTGCCAATTATTGGTGCGAGATGTTATTGGATAAAAAATGATAATAGTATAATGCAGAAAGACTATACTCCGAAAGATAATACTTTTGCCGGTGAATTTTCTGCGAAAGACTGCACCTTAGTTGCAAATGTGGTGGGCGGAGACAGAGATGAACACGGCTGTATAGGGTCGGCGGGTTACTCCTGGTGCGAGGCCAAGCAAAAATGTTTGCGTATATGGGAGGAGCCATGTGGAGGGAGTTCCGGAAGTCCGGTTTGCGCAGTAGAAAATTGCCATGGGATGGATATAAAATGCGGGCCTAATCCGCCGGATGCCTGTACTATGATGTACGGGATTGGAGATAAATGCTTAAAATACGCAAAATGCGGAGTTATAGATGGCAAATGCCAACAGATACAAAATTCCCAGTTCACGCAGTGTAAATCATGCGTCCAAGCATGCATAGATGCTAACAAGAATGATAATATAAAATTGTTTGAGTGCGAGGGCAAGTGTAATTAAATAAAATCATGGCACAACGTGTAAACAGATTCATATATTGGGCGCCCAGGATACTGTCGATACTGTTTTTGCTGTTCCTGGCAATTTTTTCTTTGGATGTTTTTGATGAGAACCTGGGATTTTGGGGGACGGTGCTGGGATTGTTCATGCATAACATCCCGGTGCTTGTGCTGCTGGCTGCGGTTATCATAGCCTGGAAGCATGAGATAGTGGGAGGAATCGTTTTCATCCTGGCGGGCCTGCTTTATGTTTTTTGGGTGACAGTAATGAGGCCCGGGATCGGGTTGCCTGTGGCATTGGCATGGTCTGCGCAGATAGCGGGGCCGGCGTTCCTGATAGGGATACTGTTCCTGGCGAATTGGTTCAAGAAAAAGAAAATTAAAAAACAATGAACAAGAAAAAAGTAGCTATTTTTGATATTGACGGGACGATTTTCAGGTCCAGCCTTCTGATAGAAATTACAGAGGAGCTTATTAAGGAAGGGATATTTCCTGAAAAGGCGAGAGATGTTTATAACAAAGCCCATGGAGACTGGTCGGACAGGAAGGACTCTTACGATAAATATATTGGCGCGGTGATTGAGGCTTTTATGAAGAACATAAAAGGGGTTTTATACAGCGATTTTGAGAAGGTTGTGAAAAAGGTTATTGATTCCCGGCATCAGCGGGTTTACAGATATACGAGGGGATTGATAAAGGATTTGAAAAAGAAAAAATATTTTCTTCTGGCGATTTCACATTCACCCACAACGGTTGTACAGGAGTTCTGCAAGAAGTGGGGATTTAACAAGGCCTACGGCAGGCTGCATGAAACACGGCCCGAAGGGAGCCCCAACGGAAAATTTACCGGAAAAATTTTGCATGAAGATTTGATTTCTGATAAGGCAAAAATTTTAAAGCGCGCGGTTGAGCGCAACGGGTTAACGCTTAAAGGGTCGGTGGGAGTGGGCGATTCTGAAAGCGATATCCCGTTTTTGAAATTAGTTGAAAGGCCGATATGCTTTAATCCTAACAGCAAACTTTACCGGCATGCCAAATCAGCCAAGTGGGAAATAGTTGTTGAAAGGAAAGACGTGATATATTTTTTTCCTGCGAAATGAAAATGATATTTATCAGAAAAAGGCGGAGGTTTACCCCGTTAGAAAGTCCGAGCAATATAAGTTATACAAATTATTCAAAGGAACATGGCGAAAAAAAATATCTGGACCATCCGTTTTATAAAATTTTCAAAAAAGAAATTTTATAAAACGGGCTTTCTAACGGGGTTTACAATACGAAAAAGAGAGCACGCGAGGCAGCTTGTGGAAAACAGGCTGTCATACATAAATAAAATTTACAAGTTTAAAATAAACCGCGTTGCCATAAAAAACCAGAAGACAAGGTGGGGGAGCTGTTCGTCGAAAGGAAACCTTAATTTTAATTATAAGATTATTTATTTAAAGCCGGCGCTGGCCGATTACCTGATTGTGCACGAACTCTGCCATCTGGGCCAGATGAACCATTCGAAAAAGTTTTGGGCGCTGGTGGAAAAAACAATTCCGGATTACCGCAGGATAAACAAAGAGCTGAGAAGAATACCTGTGAAGTTTATATAAACCGTGTGTGGCCGCAAATTTTCCCCCCCCGTGCAAAAATTCACGATCGT
>CAIMWV010000015.1 GCA_903845295.1 Candidatus Staskawiczbacteria bacterium | reverse complement strand
TTCGGAAAATATAAAAACAAATTTTTATATCTTCCCTATTCATAATTATGAGCAAAACATACCAACCAAAAAAGAAAAAAAGGGCAAATACCCACGGTTTTTTAAGGAGAAAAAAAACAAAAACAGGCAGACAGGTGATGCAAAACAGAAGAAGGAAGGGCAGAAAAAGAATCACCGTGTAAAATAGATCCAGCCTGAACTTTTTTGAAATTTGTTTAAAATTTCAAATAAGTTCAGGGTGTTCGATTTTTTATCATGTTGCCCAAAATAAACAGAATAAAAAAAAAGAAAGATTTTGAAATGATTTTTAAAAATTCGAAGAGTTTTAAAAACAATCTTTTTATTTTAAAAGTAATAAAAAATAATTTAAAATTAAACAGATTTGGATTTGTAGTCAGCCAGAAAGTATCAAAAAAAGCAATAGTGAGAAACAAGGTTAAAAGGAGATTATCAGAGGCGATAAGAGACAAAATGAAAAATATGGAAATTGGAACAGATTCGGTTTTGATCGCTTTGTCAGGCATAGAAAAAAAAGAATTTTCTGAGATAAAAAAAGCCATAAACGATGCTCTGATTAGAGCAAAACTAATTATCGGAGAAAATAATAACCGGCCGCTGCACTAAATAAAAAAATGTTTGAATCTATAATAAATTTCTTTTACATTATATTATACCAACCGCTATTTAATTCCCTTGTAGCATTGTATAACTACATACCAGGACATGATTTTGGGATAGCTATAATATTTTTAACTATAATTATCAGGATTATACTTTTTCCCATTTCAGTAAAATCTGTTAATTCCCAGAGGGGACTTCAGAAACTGCAACCTAAAATACAAGAAGTACAAAAGAAGTATAAAGATGATAAAGAAAAACAGGCAAAGGAAATTCTGGCCCTATATAAAAGCGAGAAAATAAATCCATTTTCAGGATTACTTTTAGCTTTAATACAGCTGCCGATATTATTGGCGCTTTATAGGGTTTTCTGGAACGGATTAAACCCGAAAGAGCTTGCTACTTTATATAGTTTCATATCTAACCCTAAGCACATAAATGCTTTATTTTTGCACATAATAGATTTATCAAAACCTAATTTGATCCTAGCTATTTTAGCCGGCCTAACGCAATATTTTCAGACAAAAATGTTGCTTCCCAAAAATACTCCAAGTACGGGCGGACAAAATAAGGAGGCTGATTTCTCCCAAGCCATGCAGAAACAAATGGTTTATTTCTTGCCGATATTCACTGTGATAATACTTATAAACTTGCCATCTGCTTTAGGATTATACTGGACAATAAGCGGACTATTTTCTATAATTCAACAGTATTTAATTTTTAAAAAAGATAACAAACCGGAAATAGTAAAGCAATAAAAACATGCTAGAACAAAAAGACACAAATAAAATTAAAGAGGCAGCAGAGGAATTTTTTGAGAAGATGACAATATCGGTTTCCGATATAGAAGTCAACTCTTCTTCCATAAAGAAAGACTCTCAAGATGTAAAAAGTCCTGTTGAGGAAAACAGAGATGTTGTTGATTTAAATATAAAATTAGACGAGCCTCAGATTTTAATAGGCCAGCAAGGACAAACGCTTTTAGAAATTCAACGTCTATTGAGGATGGTTTTGAATAAAAAATTGCATACCCCCCTGGGCACAAGCAAGATTTTTTATCTTAATTTAGACATTAACGAATATAAAAAGAAAAAAATAGAATATTTAAAAGATTTAGCCAAAAGTTTGGCTGATCAAGTGTCTTCGACTAAAGAAGAAAAAGCACTTTTACCGATGTCAGCTTATGAAAGAAGAATTGTGCACTCAGAACTGTCACAAAGGACGGATGTCATTGCAGAAAGCCAAGGGGATGGTTTCGATAGGCATATTGTAATAAAGGCAAAATAAATCTAAATAGTAAAAACCGCCTCAGTAAATACGGCGGTTTTTTAATATTTAATAAAAACTAATAACCCCTTATCGGGACAACAATAACATAATTAGGAACTACACCGCTGGAATTTCTGATATTCTGCCACTTTATTTGTTGCGGTCCAGTCTTATTTGCATCATAAGGAGTTGGAAATTCTTGGCAAGAAGTCCACGGTCCATGGTCGGGATCATTTGGTCCTGAATAAACAAGCAAAATAAAGTAATTACCGTTAATTATTATAGACGAAATATTTTCTCCGCCAAGAGTTGGAGGATTTTTATTGACACAATTCCCATTATTATCGTATCCTGTACAATTTTGTTCTTCTTTAGGCACATTAGTAAATTTTAGCTTTTCTAATTCGCTTTCGTAGCCGCCGCCAATATCAGATGTTTTCAACTCCAAATATCCGCCGCTGTTTTGTTTGCAATAATTAATCAAACCAGCAGCGTCATAAGCGTTTTGGCCATTGATATTGAAACAAGATTTGCGGAAAAAATATACTCCACCATCGGAAGGATTATTATTTTCAGGATGGAAATCATATTGATAAATAGAAGCCGAGGAAGATTTTGATGCGAAAGAACCTAAAGACTGGCAGCCTGTTATTGTCGGGTCAACCTCTTGGCATTGCCCCCAAAGGTTAGTGTTGCTGTATAGCATTGATATATAAGAAATTCCATTGTCTGCATCTTGCACAATATTCGCCGAATTTATTTTATTTTTGAGCGCGCCAAAGTCCGGGACGTTCGACGTATTAGGCTGGATGCTATTGTCAGAACAGTCAGATTGATAAAAATAAACACCAGGAGCTTTTTTTGCTGCTGGCGGTGGCGGCGCCGATGGCAGTTTATTAGGGTTAAAAATGCTAAGCTGGGGATTTATGGTGGTTATAATCAAATATGTCAGCACCAAAATAAGCAGCCCCGACATCGCTCCAAAAAACCTGTCTTTGGCATCAGCCCGTAATTCAGCGCTCACAGGAGATAAAAAATACATTGCCCCTGCAATAGTTATAGAGATAAAAACGGAAAAGAAACCAAGGAACATCCCAGCATTAAACAGATATAATACATATTTGGGTAGCGTAAGATTTGCCTCAGTGTTTAAATTTATGCCCGATAGCACAGGATATTGTACCTCCAAAGCAGAAGCTTTATTTATTGATAAATAAAAAAAACCAGTGGATAAAAAGAAAACTAAAAAAAATCCAGCATAAATTTTTTGTGTCAGGGTAAAGTTTTTTATCATCAAATTTATATTGTGATTTTATGGTTTCATGGGAATTATATAAACAGCATCTATTGTTTTATTTTCAAGTATAATCGGTTGTGCAGCTAATTCTTCAACAGTTCCTCCATTAAATGTCTGGCAGTATGGAAATAGGCTCGGAACTATAGCGCCCCCGGTATCCGTATGTATCGCCATATTTACGTTGGCATAGAGGGCGACTAAATAGTTACTGCTGCTTGATATCATACTTCCCGGCCTGTCTGCGAAGGTAACATAAGCGTCTCTATATGGTTGGTCTGCTGAGCTGCCCGCATAATCAAATTTCATATCAGTCTTCGCAATAAACAGATAATTGGAAGGTATTTTTTCATTTGTCACTACGAATTTGCCACCCCTTCCAGCGTTACCAAATGTCTCACTATAAAAAGTTACGCCATTTCCAGAGGTTGAGGGGTTTTTATTTACTTTAAAAATATCAATTGAATTCGGGCTTGAATCAACACGGACACAGCAGCCTTTGGGTTGCCGGCACGGGTCAGACTTTATTATTGGTCTGATGCAAGCTCCCCCTTTATCAAGTCCATAACTATCATGAAGAATAACACCATAATAAATATTATTTTCCGGGTCATTAATAATCCTAATAGCATTTATAACCCTACCAGGAAGGTTAACATTTGATAAATCATTTTGTTGAACAGTATCTGGCCCCACCTCAGACCCGCCCGCACCGCAACCACTATCTGAGTCATAGTAAATACCGGGCGATTTAGTTGCCGTCGGTAGCGTAACTGGCGTCAGCCCAGTTAAAGTGGGCGAGACGAGCGTGGGATTGATTGTTCTCATAATTATAAAAGCAGCAACCGTTAACACTAGTCCTAAAACAGCGCCCTTCATCCTTTCTTTTGATTCATTATGAGATTCGGGACTGGGATTTATCAGTCCGATGGCGCCTATGGCAAAAGATATAAGAGCTAAAATTCCAGCCACATAAACGCCCGCACCAAAAAAATATTTGACATAATCAACTATACTGGAATTAGCATTTAAAGGCGGCAAACCAAAACCAGTAAGGTTGGGATATGTTACTTCTAGAGCGTGTGCAAAACCGCTGACCCTAAAAAGTAAAATAACAAAAAAGGCTAAAAAACAAACAGTCGCCCCACTTCTTGTAATTTTGGAACAATTAAATAAAAAATGTTTATATTTTGTTTTTTTTATCATATCTTTTTTTTATTATTTAAAAACTATTTTTGTATATTATAGATAGGATTATTGTTTGTCGTTGGGTTTTTGCTATATTCCTGGCAGCAGAACCAATTGTCGGTTAAATTTAAATCTACCGATGGAATTAAAACCTTGCCCATCTTTTTTCCATAACAATAACCGTCTAAAGTATTATTGCCGGGAATGCCTATTTGGCTGGGGTCAATATGGACAAGGGCGGCCAATTCTTCTTTTGTCATTTTATTCGTATTAATAGGAGAGATTATTTCATCTTCAACCCTTGTGCAATTTAACAGCCTCTCGCTTAATAAACCATTTGTGCTGCCTACTAAACTGCAATCATTGGTTGTTTTTCTTGAATAGGTCAATTCCTTCATAATATCACTTCTGGGTTCTGCAAGCATAGTCGTATAAAAATCTATAAAATCAAGTTTTAGTTGTCTATAATCATTCCAAAGCATTGATATATAATCTGTGATCTGCTGGCACGGGTTTCCGCTGCAAGGCGTGAATGTGCAAGCGCATTCCCAATGGTCAAGTATCGTTATTGTGTATCCAAGTATAACATTTCCCTCATCATCCATTGTATCGGGAACCTCCTGTGTCTGTTCGGGCACATGAGTTTCGCTGTATTGGCAGCCGGTTTTGCAGATTGGCCCGCCAGCAACTTCGGGAGCCGGGTGGGGAGAATTTAAATCAAATTTTGCAGCGCATTTGCAATAATCCTGTACTCCGTTTGTTTGCTTCTTAGCATTGCCTATATTTATAGCTTGGGTGAGAACTTTTTGTATATCCTGGTCCATTTTATCTGCACTTTTAATCAATCCGTCAGCCCAATTTTCGGCATCGTCAACCGTTTGTCCGACCGGCACATCTTGTCCTTTAGAGCAAATTCTTTCTGCCCCTATCGGCGTTTTGCCAAGTCCTTCCCTGCCTGGGTCATTCCATACAACATCTTCGCAATAAAAAGTTAATGGGTCGTCATTATAAGAATATCCGTTGCATTGGGGCCCTACAATTTGATATGCAGAAACTTTTTGTGTTTGTGTGCTATAACCCTCATAGCCGGCGTTAATCGGCCCTGCGCTCGCATCAGAAGTTGATATATTAGGTACAGAAAATTTAAGGGTTTGATCTATTTGGTCGCATGAGCAGTCGGGACATTTAGAAGAGGCCGGGCATTTTGTAGTTTCAGGGCACAGATTTAGACAAGAAACACCAGGTTTAGCCGTACTGCTGTAACAAGCAGTGCCAGGTTCGGGTGAATCATATGGATAAGGGCATTTTTCACAGCCCGGAGCATCATTAATAAAGGAGTCATAAAGAAAAGATGAGGAATATTTATTTGCCGGACATCCGCTGATAGACGAATCAACGCAATCTGAGTAGCCGGCATATTCATCAGACCCGTTTTTGCACAGATAAGCATTATTAATGCAATAATTTATATTGCCTTGGTCAACACCTTGGCTCGCCGCTTGCCCGCATTGCTGGAATTTAGCAGTATTAAACAGGCAATCTGAGGCATTGTCTAAAACACATTGTCCGTTATTTTCACACTGGTTTTGGCAAAAATTATATTCGTCAGAACACGGCAAATATTTTTTAGAGCAGTCAGCCGAGCAGTTGTTCTGGCAGGAGCTTATGCAGTCTTGAGGAGTATCTGTAGAATTATCACTCCCGCAAGTGCTGGTATTGGGATTGCACGTCTGTCCGCCTGGACAACTTGTGTCTACGCCCGGAGAACAAGGGGTGCCATTATTTACAACACCACCACAAGTAGTAGTGCCAGTCCCGTTATCACTGCAAATTTGTCCGCTTTGACAGGCTGAATTGGGGTTGCATTTAGTTACGCCGAAAGTTTTAGGAGGGTTATCGCCGGATGTATTTGGGCAAGGCCTTGAATTATAACAGTTTTCTATGCATCTTTCTTGTTTGTTTCGGCAATTAGATAAATTTTTTTCGCACGCCTGTTTTTGGTTTATGCAATCATTATAATCTGCTGCATTGGGATCACAAGATGAACAATTGCTAGGACAAGCGGTGCAGCCGGCATAACACGCCATCGCCTTGGTGCTTGTGTCGGGGCACAAGTCATTGCATTTTTTAAAACAGCTGGATTTATCATAATTGAACCCCTGGCAATATTTTGATGCATCTATTGGCTTATTGGTTACGGGGTCGGAAAATGTTTCCGGGTCTTTAAGAATAATTTTATTTTGTTGTCTTGTAATTTCATAAGTTTGGGCAAGGTCAATATAGGGTATTGCTAAATAACAGCTGCCTAGCTCAGACTTCGCCCGGTCTAATGCCTGTTTATCGTCTTTAATTTTGCTGTCATCTGCCCAACTGTCTATTTTACCCTTTAAATATGCGAGCTGGTCGATTAATTTTAATTTGCCCCATTCGCTGTTTTTTTTGCATTTATCTAATTTATCTTTACAAGTTGCATAATCTGCAGCAGTAGAATCACACGTTCCGCATTTCCCGGTTTTAATGATTGTCACTTGTTTTCCATTTATTCGAGCAGTTGTTTCAACTGCATTTTTTATTGAGCCATAATTATTATTATAATCTGACCTAAGCTCCTCTAATCCTTTATAATCTACAGTTTGAGTTTTACAAGGTCCGCCAGTTTCTCTGCTGGCAGCAGTAGGTGGTAGCGTGACAGCGCCGGCTCCACCCGCTACTGCATTAAGATCAATAGCCACACTTATCGGACCGTGTTCAATCTGCCCCTTAACTGATAATTCTTTACCTGTCGTTGGATCTATCAATGGTTTATTCGTTGTTGGGTCTATAACTCCAGAAGTTGTCGGACAGCAATCCGGCGGCGGCGGGGTTGTTGAAAATGGCGGAGATTGGCAGGCAATACCTACACATGCACCGGTACACTTATAACCGGGGGGCTCACGGCAAGTTGTTGGTTGGTCGCATTGTCCTCCGCAGCTGTTCTCACATTTGCCATAGGTCTGGCAATTGCACTTATTCATTAATTTGGTTATTTCATCTGATAAACTGGCAATAATTTGAGATTTTTTTTGAGCGCCGTCAACTAATTGCGCCAGGCAATCTGCCCTGTCGTGGTCTAAATATGTTGGAGCCGCGTTTTTTCCATCGTCTGATTCTTGGTCTCCATCAACAGGATTGCCGCTTTGGTCAAAACCATAACAATCCATTGTTCTAGTTAAAAGAGCTTCAGTTAAAGTTCCGATAGGAATTTCTTTATAGGTGGTAATAGGTACGTTCGGCGGTGGAGGAGGAATAACCGAAGAAGTTAAGTTGATTACTGATAGAATTCCGAGCTTGCAAGTATTTAGGCCCGGATTAATTGTATAAGCGATTAAAGAGGCACAAACAACTATTAAAAGCCCTAAAACTCCGGCTTTTATCCAATCTTTGCCTTCATCTGTAAATTTTCCCCTTCCATAAGAAACCAGATAATAAATTCCGCCCCAAGCTATCACAACAACAGCTATGAAAGCAGCTATATCCGTTCCTAATCCGAAAAGATAGCAGACGAATTTACCAAGAGCATTAGTGCTTGTGGCATCGGCATTATTGAATGAAAAACTTTGGCCAAAAATATTTATAGTCGGATAAGTAACCTCGAGCGCTAAAACAAAACTGGCGTTTAGCAAAAGAACGCAGCTCAAACAAATAAAGAAAAAAAGTTTTTTGCAAAAGATCATCGCTTTATTGCCTTCTTAATTAAAAAATTTATTTAATTCCTCAGAATCAAAAGTTCGGTTTTTAGTCAGGGATGCCTCCTTACCAAGTATTTACGTTTTTTATAAAAATTTAAACTTAAACAGACCCTAAGTTTCTTTTTTCCTCTCTATTTTGTTCAACTTCTTGAGGATTAGTTGTAACTATTTGGTTCTCTGTCTGACTGGCAACCACCTGCAGATATACATGTTTTCTGCCGGCGAAAAATAACCCTTCTCCGACCGCCGCTTCAATCAATAGATTTTTTTCTTGTTCCGTCAAGGTAAAAGTTTTTTGTACGGAATCAATATCAGCAGTTGATTGTTTCATTAAAAACTGCAGGGATGAGTTTGTGACAATTGCTTTGCCGTAATCAGATTTCATAAAATCACCCACATCTTGAGTAATAGTTGTAACCCCCAGCCAATATTTTCTGCCTCTTTTTACCAAGCCAAAAAGGAATGAAGCTCCGTCATCTGATTGCATCAGCCACCACGCCTCATCAATAACCAGAATTCTTTTTTTTAATTTTGACCTGACCATATTCCAGATATATCTCATAACAATGTACAGTGCGATAGGCCTTAAAGATTCTTCCATGTCTCTTATCCCAAAAACAACAAAACTTTTGTCCATAGAAATATTTGACTGCTGGTTGAAGAAGTCAGAAAAAGTCCCTTTGGTAAATTTTTTAATGCGATTAACCAAAGATTCTGTTCCGGTCATGCTCTCTAAAATTTCCTGGAAGTCAGACATTAAAGGCGTGCTGTTTGCCCAGGTTTTTGGGTCTGATTGCGGGGTGATATCCCTTACGGCATAAGTTTCCGTAAGGGCTTCGTCTAAAATACTGTCTTCTTCCGGCGTTAATCCTCCCAGCATGATTCTTAAAAGCCCGACCAGGTTTATGACATTAGACCGTAAAATATCTTCCGGATTATCATCGGGGCCGGGGAGGGGTAAATCAAAAGGGTTTAAATGGTTTGGAGAAGTCAAGGAAATTTTTAAAAATGAACCGCCCACCGCATCCGCTAAAAATTCATATTCGTTTTCCGGGTCGATAATTATGCAATCGACTCCCTGCATCAGATATCTTAAAATTTCTAATTTTATAGCAAAGGATTTTCCTGCGCCGGATTTTGCAAAAACCACCATATTCGCATTTTCCAAGCTGAATCTGTCAAATAAAACCAAAGAATTATTGTGCCTGTTTATGCCATATAAAATTCCTTCATTAGAGCTTAAATCAAAACAGATGAAAGGGAAACAAGTTGACAGGGGTTCTGTATCCATAGGAGTATGGACTTCTAGCAAGTCCATACCGTAAGGATTGCAGGAAATAAATCCCTCTTTTTGTTTAAATAGAGCAGGTTTTATATAAATTAACCTGGATTCAAAAATTGACCTTAAAGTAAGTTCTGTATCGCGCAGTTCTTTTTCAGAAGTTTCATAGACTGTGATATAAATACCCAGCCTGAACATCTTTTCTTGGGCCGTCATCAAGTTGTCCCTAAGGGTTTCAATATCTTTATATGCAGTTTCCAGGGCGGGATCTCTGATCAATCCCTTTTCTTCTCTTTCTAATATTTCTGACGAAACCTCCGTAACTTTTTTTCTTAATTTTTTTAAAATCAATTCGCTGCTGACGGGGTGTATGAAGAATGAAACATCCATGGGGGTATTTAAATCAATGACAGGCGTGAACCAGCCGGTATTTAAATATCGGGGATAAGAAAAAACAAAAAAAGACTTGGCAAACCTTTCGCCCAATTTTATATGGTCTTGCATTACTCCGATATATGGCGGAGCTATAATATCTCTTACATCAAAAGCCTCTTCCTGAAAAATTTGTTCTGTCAGATCTTCTTGTTTTTTGCCTAAAAGATTATTTAAAAATGATGGCATAAATATAATTTTGAATTTAGTATATAGTATTTTGAATAGAATTTTAAATATTGGATTCAGAGTTCTTTATTCTGTATTCTATTCTGTATTCTAACTTCACGATACGGAGTTCATTATTATTTGAGCAATTCCGGCAATATCTCCGGATAGTATCCAACTTCTGCCTGATCCGGATGGTGTATGGACCAGAAAAGTTCGATAAGCTCCGGCGTTGTTAAAGGCACGGCCTCCAACCCGCACCTTCTTAAACCCATTGATGCATATTCCATCCTTTGCCAGAGCTGCGTTTTGGCCCTTTGAAATTCATCGTCTTTCATAGCTTGTCCCTGCTGCCCTCCGGATTCTTTTTTAAAAATGCCAAACTGTTTTGCCGCTCCTTTCATTCCGAAAATTTCCATAAGGTTATAAGGAATGACAATATAAAAGTTTTTTGTCATGACCGTGTCTCCCACAACCATATTTTTTATAAATTCTCTATATGATGATGTTTGTTTCCTTAATAATTCGTTAGTTTGCTTTTCCTCTAAATCTTTCAAACCGTCTAAATACGGAGTAATGTTTATGTTTCTCGATTGAATTACAATCTGGCAGAAAAAATCCAAAGAGTTTAAAAAAGTTTGAAAAGCGAAAATTATGGCTGTTTGTTCTTCCTCCGATTTCAATGCAAAATTTATAGAAGAGACCATTAAAATCCCTCTTATAGAGTTGTTTTTTAAAATTAAAATTCCCTCTCTTATGTCTTGTACTTCTAAAAATGCTTGTGTAGCTGATTCTGGCATATAGTTATGAATTTTTAATTACTTAGTGCGCATTTCTATCGCAGTGCGCGTTCTTTTTAATTGGCTTGTTTGGGCCTGTAAAACAGGGCCTTGTTCTATTTTTTTAATCTGAGTCCTTTTTATCGGTTTGAAAGGGTAGGGGGATTCCTTCTTTTTCCATGTATAATCTTTGCCGCCCATTGAAAAACCAATCGATCCTAAAATTATATTTAGTATGGGAGTGCCGCCCATTGTTCCGAAGGCGAGTACTATTGCAGCAAGAAAAATTATAGCGCTAACTATAAAAAAAAGAACGCGGGGCAAAATAAAATACAGGAAAAAACAGATGAGCCCGGCTCCCACAAGGTAAAAAAATTGTTTAAATGACATGAACGAAATAATTTTGCTCTCTGATTCAATAAATTGTGGTATAGGATATTGTTCCACGGGTCTGCGAGCGAGGCGAGCAGATTTGCTTCGGAAATTAGACCTTGATATATCTTATACATTGCTGGTCTAATTTCCGCTGAACACCTTTTTCTGTTAATTTTTTATTATACTTATTTTGTTATTATATCACGTATAAAAAAGCATAGGCAATAGGGGTTATTGCACAGAATTGGAAGCCGTAATTTAAGAGCTTAAATCTTGACAAGATTAAAATAATATGCTATGCTTTATATAACAAGAACATTGAGAAAAATGGTCTTTTAAACCTGTCACGTAGTGATTTGCCTAGATTTTTTTCAGCAGAAATTACTACGCGACGGGTTTAGCGCGGGATTGTCCTGCGCAGACCATCAACGATTCGAAGCTTAACTCTTTTTTTGGAGGTGGAACATGGACTTTTTTGAGGAGTTTCTGGTGTCGCTGGCCGCAATCGTGCTGGTGGCTTTGCTTGGCTTCTATGCCGTCCTCGGGCTTGCCAAGCGCAATTTCCTTTGGACCAAGGTGGAGCAGGGTTGGTACAAGGTGGTAATGCGGCTGGGCTGCTACCACATAACACTCGGACCCGGTCTTCACTGGCTGGGGTGGCCAGGAGTGTACACTCTTTACTCCAGGAAGATGGTGTTCAAAAAATGTGTGGTGAAAGATGACGGCGACGTCACCGTTGAGGATCATGACGATTCCAACATCACCAGCTTTAAGAGCACCAGATACCCATATGCTATCCCCTTCAAGGATGAAGAGGATTCTCATGGGTTGCCCTTGACGGGGGTGATCGCGACGCATGCACGGATGGCGGATCCATCCAAGGCCTTCTTTGTGGCCAGCGATTGGTACGTCACGACGATCACCCTAGTCATCTCAGCTTTGCGTCAAGTTTTCACGGAGGTTTCTTGGGAGCAAATTACTGGCCAGAATGTGCCAGCGGGAAGCGCCGTGAAAGTGTTCGGGCAGCGTTTGTGGGAGGCAATGAATGCCCCCCGCGAAAGTGGAAAGCCCTCGGTGATTGTTGAGCTGAGGGATACGTACGGGATTGAGGTTGAGTCAGTGGAACTGGCCAGCATTGATCCCCCGCCAGGATGGCGGGACACCACACTGGCACCATACAAGGCCCAGAAGGAAAAAGAGGCCGCCGTACATGAGGCAGCGGCAAGCGCCACTCGGCTTGATGATACAAACCAGGCATTAGAAGCCTGGAAAAAGGCCCATCCTGGCGCTTCTCCGGAACAAATTACCAAGAAGCAGGACGAATTGGCCAAGAGGGCTTATTTGAAGGCCGGAGGTCAAAATCTAGAGGTTCACGGCCTCGAAAATGCAACCACTGCGGTCGTCGGCGGCGGTGGCGGAGGCGCAGGCATCTTAGTCGGCGGTCAAGGCAAGCGCGGCGGTGGAAATCGCGACGGACAGCAAGGCGGCCAAGGACCTCGTCAGCGAGGAAGATCCAATATGCCGGTGGATCCAGCGCCGTATGAGCAAGCTGCTGCGGACCACTTTGCCAGAAATGGCAAATATCCTAAATGGGATCCCTTGAAGAGGACGCCCAACTAAGGGAGCGAAAGGGTTCCAGCAAATGGAATCAAAAATGGCAAACACGATTGTGTTTGCCATTTTCTATTGCAATTTTTTACCCAATCGGTTCGCGATAATTGTCTGGTCCCCTTGTTTGTTTTATTTGGGGCGCAGATTCTTTTGGAAGCGGTTTTTTAATTTTTTTTGATTGAAGTGCGGTTCCTCCACCCAGCTCTTTCTCTGGCACTGAAGTATTTTTTTCTGTTGGTTTGGTAATATTTTCATCGGGTTTAATTTTAGGAAAAAGATCTATATCTTTCTTGCCCTGAGCCGTGCCGAAGGGTTCTTGCCCGGGAGTTTCTATTTTAGAAATCAAAGGTTTTTCTTTCATTGTTTCTCCCAAAACTTTTTTAACAAGTTCTTCCACAAAAGCAGGGTCCTTCAATTTTTCTTCGGGAACCTTTTCCAAAAAAGGAATAATATTAGTCAAAATATCTTTTGAAATTTGCCCTGCTGTTTGTTGAGAAATTTCTAAATCATCTTTTAAAGAGCTGACCAAATCTTTTTCTGATATAGTCCCTAATGCAAAATCTTTGGATAAATGGTCAATAACAACCATTTTTGCAAGTTTTCCTTTTTGCATTCTTTTCACAGACTCTTCCATGGTTTCTTCCAAGCCAAATTTTTTTATTATGTCATTAAGACCAGAATTTGCTTTGACCGTAAATAACACGCGTACATTATTTTTTTGTTCATTCATTTTTTTATAAATTTTTTATAATTATGGCAGAGGAATATATGGGTTTGGACCTGGACCTGGAGGAGGTATATTAACATTGTTTGGCGGATATGCATTTGTTTGCGGAGGAGGATTATTTGGCAGATGAGCTCCGGGCAATCTTGCAATCGCAATTATTCTTTCATTTAATCTGTTAAATTCTCCTTGGTTGCCATTAGCACCTGCAGCAGCAGCTTCGGTTATCATTTGTGGCGCATGGGCATTTACAGCACCTATCAAATCAGCGTTTCCTGTAACTCCTATTCGATCTATCATGCGGGGAGTAAAGTTATCTCTTACAAATTGATAGCCGCCAGGACCGCCAAGATCCTCATGATTAATTCTTCCAAATTCGGGAGCAGTCATTGTTGGGAGGTTTTCTGCGAGCTGTTCTCTCCTTAATGTAGCTGGAATATTGGCTGGGTCAACATTGGGATGAGCAGTTGCGTAAGCGCCTATTGCTCCTTCGTTAACACCTCTTAATTGATAATTTCTTCTTTCAAATTCACCTCTTTCATGTCCGAATGCTTGAGCATGGGCCACGCGATTATTAGCTTGGTTAAGTCCATTATCGGTATTCAGATCATATAATCTGCCAAGGTCGCCGTGCTCATTGGCTGTAGTAACAGCTGCTGCTCCCATTGCTCCTTGGCCGGTTCTGACAAGTTGTTCGTATCTATTTCTGTCTCCTTGGGCTGAAGATGTTCGCAGAGCATTTACTTGTGTTGCTGCAGCACGCTCCCTGGCCGTTCTTTGCTGGGCTGCATGGCCCTCTGGCGCGCCAAGAGTTTCTTGAATTCTGGCCACTCTGTCGCTAACTGCCTCTTTTACTCTTTGTCCGGTTGCTGTCCTACCTAATCTATTCATTGCTATCCCTCCCGCCCCTACCACTGCTCCCATAGCAAGCCCAGCTCCTCCGGTTGCAACTCCTTTAATTGCGCCAGCTGCTATATCTGCTATTCCACCAGTTTTGCGGATCATCTTGTAACCGACTATAATAAAGATAAAAGCAACGAAAAGAGGGAAAGTGTCTAACTTCCCGCTTTTGGTTGAGGCATCTATTACTTTTGTTGCCAAATAAATAAAAAATGAGGCAAAAACTCCCACAAAGCACCATTTTAAAAATTCGTCCCACCATTGTGAGTGGTATTTCTTTAATCTGGACGCAGGAAAAATCCAAAAAGCAAAAGCCAATGGCGAAAGTATATAAAGCGCGGCAAGTACGGCATATCTTGCAGCAATCAAAACAGCCATAATCGCAAACGTGTATGCCGCAAATACCAACATGCAAAAAAATAAGATGCAATTTAACAAAAATTTCCCAGGCTCTTTAACGGCGGCTGTAACCGGTGCGGGAGTTGGTGCTGATATTGGGGTCGATGGTAACAAACCATTCATTACGGGTCCACCGTTAACAGCGATAGTTATTTCAGGAAAAGTTAGTGCTAAAAATGTAAAAATTAGAAAAACAAAAAATATTAGTTTTTTGTTTTTTAAAATTGAAAAAAATTTTGGCATAAGTTAAGATTATTGTTTAAATCTTTTTTGATTTTTTTATTGATCGCATTATTAAGAATATTTTATCTTTTTTTCTATAAAATTTTTCGCAGGTCATATTCCGGCGGCTATCGTTAATCGTCACTTGCCCAAAAACTTAAAGGTTTTTTTATTTAATTATTTGGCGCAAATGTTATTGTGCCGCCAGTTAAACCAAATAAGTAATGCCAATCTGTGCCATCTTTTTCAGGGCCATTATTTTTAAGGCCGTCGTTTTTAAATTTATGCACAAATAAATGGAGCGTTTTAAAATCGCTGCTTAGCGCAAGCGGTTCGACCTCAATTGAGTCTGAATAGCTTTGTCCGTCTTGATTGCAATCAAATGACAGGGAATTGGGAAATACGCTATTATTTACGTTGTTCACAAAAATGCCGTTTAATCCATATTTTTCAGGAAAAGTGCAAGAACTGGGCAGATTTACATTAATATCATATTCTTTCTGGGCGCCTTTTTTAATATTAACGAAACTTA
The DNA here is from genome assembly GCA_903845295.1 of Candidatus Staskawiczbacteria bacterium. Lineage (GTDB taxonomy): Bacteria > Patescibacteriota > Minisyncoccia > Minisyncoccales > Staskawiczbacteraceae > XYD1-FULL-39-28. The sequence continues at coordinate 57,238 of CAIMWV010000015.1, read as the reverse complement.
CGTTTGTCCCTCCTAAATTCACGCCGGCATCTGCATAAAAAACGATATCCTGTTTTGACACATCAAAATAAATTTCTTTCCAGGACATAATATTATTTTCTATTGTTTTATCGCCGACAATATAAAAAATATTTTCGGAATTAGTCGGATAAACATAAAATCCCGCCGAAATTTTATTAAGAGGGTCTTTTAAAGATCCTATCCCTGTCATCAGTTTTTTATTTGTATCTCCGTTTATAAAGGTCATTTCCCCCTGGGACGAATCTCCTGATGCCTGGCTGTTCGAAAATTTGATAGACATATTGCCGGGAAGATTGAAATAATAGCAAATTGGGCTTGTGTCGTTAATATACTGGCAGTCCCCGCTATTTTGTTCCCCTATTCCCCCGGTAAAATCAACTTTTATTTTAGAGGTATCGCCTCCGATATTTAAAAGTTTATTTTCGTAATCATTCTGATAAGAAGTCAGCATTTCCGGCGTCAGCACACAATCACGACTGGTATCGGGAGAAACAGCCCTCATACAATTATTTATATCTGCACACTGCCTGTATGCCTCGCCCCGAGAGTTGCATTCAGTCCAAGAGTTACACTGCCAATTAGGAGCGCATTGGCTGCCAAGGCTGCCAATTAAATCCGCCGTATTCATATAAAGTAAAGTTTTATTTCCGAAACTAATTAAAAACAAAAACACCGCAAGAGACGCCCCTACCCAAATTAAATTATTTTTTACTGTCATAATGGTTTAAAATTATTGATAAAAATATTTTTATTCTTTTTCTAAACTCTTTAATAAATTTATCTAGTCAGAAATATTAAGAGCTTCTGCTTTAGCGTTATTGGGGCGGCGAGGCAGGAGTTTATCTGCCAACAGCTGCAGGAGCTGCAGGAGCTGGGGGAGTTGAGATTATGCCGCCACCGGGCATTAATTTTGCGGTTTCTCCAAGCGCATTATTTACATAATTTGTAATAGCAAGAGATATCGACTCAATGTTTGTTTGGGCACTGCTGCCGCCAAGCAGTCCGTTCATTGTTATATTTGATAAATCAATTATCAGCCCGCAAAACAGGCCGGAAAAATTAATTACAAGAGCAATTAATATTAACCGCCATAAAATTTTCTTTGCCGCATATTCCTGGATTCTTAATGCGGTGGCTATTCCCACAACAACAAATCCCATAACAATAATCATATTAGCTAAATCCCTGACGTTTCCCCATACAGTTGAGAATACCTGATTGCTAGTAATGGCTCCATTTATGAACTGTGGGTCTAAAACTCTTGTTAAAAAACCGGCGGCAAAACCAAAAACTGCTTGGCCAAGCATCACAAACACTAAACCTATTCCTAAAACTAAAGCGGTAAAAAAATCTGCTTCCGCTCCTGCTACGGTATTTTTTACGGATACATACCCTACTCCGGCTAATACTGCTGCTGCTATTCCAACAATAAGCAGTGTGGTACCCGAAATTACAAGGCCTCTTTCCTTATTTTCCGGATTAAAAATTGGCGATAAAAAATCTTTTAATTTTTCACCGGCCTTATAATATTTTATGAATATATTTTCTGAAACCCGAAAGAACATTGCCTCAGTCTTTTTAATCATGTTTTAATTATAATAATTATATCACAAATAATAGATAAAGCATTAATCTTTATCAGTTGATAGCCGGCATTTTAAAAAAATTCGGCAAGAACCTGTTGCTTATCTTCAAATATTTATCATAATCAGCATTTGTTTTCCTGATTTGATTTTCTTCAATCATATAATAAAAATAAAGACAAATATGATTTATGCATGCCAATATGAAAAGTGGCAGACTTAATAAGCAGAGAGCATTCCCGAAAGTTATAAAAAAGAATATGTAATATGAAGGATGGCGGATATATTTATATAATCCTTCAAGCGGCTTGTTATTTTCCGCGGTTATGCAGCTTGGAAAAGATTTTTCGAAAAAATTGGCATAGATATAAAGAATTGCAGAACAGGAGCAAAATACTATTCCTGTGATAACTAAAATTATCGGCCATAACGAATTTAAATTTATAAATTTTTCTCTATTGCCAGTTGAAATAATAATTATAATGTTTCTGGTTAAGAGATAAAAAGATAATGTAGAAAAAATGTAAAAAGGAATAGTTAAAACTTCTATGGTTTTGCTGGGTATAAATTTTTTCATCCGGTAATTTTGATAGAAAGAATTAAATATATAGATAAGCCATATAATCAGAACAAATATATATAAATAGAAACTGATATTTAACATATTTATTTATTATAACATAAATTCAAAAACAAGGGCCAATCCAATTCTTAATGTTTAACGTTTTCGCAGGGAAATAAAAAAACGCTCAAGTTGTCCACATCTAGCGCTAATTGGTAATTGTTTTTTAAATTTTCTGTTCTATCTCTGCCTTGATTTTTTCCTCAATCTTTTTTGCTTCTTCCTCAAAAAGTTTTTTAAAATTTGGTATATTTTTTTTAATAAATTTTTCTTTTTCCTTGTCGTTGTCTGAAAGGAAGGTTTCATCCATTTCTTTTTTAGTTTTTTCGTCAAACCCCGAATAGGCCCCTTTTAAAACTCGGCCAATCACTAAATCAAAAATCCTTGAACTTAAATCTATTTGAGACGCTGATAGCTCCTTTAAATTTTTTTTAGATGCCATTTATATGAATTAACTTTTATCTTTTTTTTCGCTTCCAAATATTTTTTCTCCAATTTCAAATCCCTTTCCAAACCCAACCTCTCCTTTTCTCATTATTGCTTCCTTTGCAAATTTTATAAGGGCCCCAAACATTTTAAAAACAGAAAAAATTCCTAACCCAGCAGCTGTCTTGGCAGCATTCAAATTAGCCCTTGGATCAAAAAATTCTTTAGATTTAGTTTTCAGCCAGCTTTCAGGGTTTTTTGTGCGTTCGGAAGTAGCATCAGCGGAAGCCGCCTCCTGAAATTCGGCCGTGGATACAACCTCTTTTGCAGCTTGATCCACGACTATTTCTGGAGTCTGTTCCGATTCTAATTTTTCGCTTTTTGGTCTTAGTGTTTCAGCCATAATTTTTTAGCAATTAATTTTTATTTGATCTTTTATGTGATTATAACAACTTTTCCTGTTTTTGCCAATCTTATCCAATCTTCAACATTTAGCGTCTCTGCCCGTTGGTTTGGCTTAATATTATTTTTAAGCAACCATGCGGTCGTCTTTTCTTTGTCAATTTTCAAGATTTTTGATAAATTTCCGGCTAATTGCTTTCTGGGCTGGGAAAACCCGGCTTTAACAATTTTAAAAAATAAATCCGCATCGATCTGTTTTTTTTCTGTATTAATCTGTGGTTTAATTTTTATTATTGCTGAATCAACCTTTGGCGGCGGCCAAAAGCAATTTTTTGAAACATAAGAAATAATTTTCGGCTCAGCATAAAATTGCACAGATACCGCCAGCAAGCTCATTTGCGGCGGTTTTGCACAAATTCTTTGAGCCACTTCTTTTTGAAGCATTAAAATCATTTCTTGCGGCTGATTTTTTTCCTCAAGAAATTTTCTGATCAAAGGAGATGTCAAATAATATGGTATGTTTGCAATAATCTTATAAGGGTTTAGGGTGTAGTGTTCAAGATTCAGCTTTAAAATATCACCTTGAACAACTTCTACATTATTAAAATCTTTTAATGTTTCTTTTAGAATTTCAATCATTGTTCTGTCTTTTTCAACAGCAATAACTTTTTTAGCTTTCCGGGCTAGCTCCTGGGTCAGTGTGCCTGCGCCGGGCCCAACTTCCAGAATAATATCATTTGGTTTGATATCAGCTGACTCGATAATCCTTTTTAAGACTTTTTTATCGATTAAAAAATTCTGGCCCAGTCCTTTTGATGGCCGGGTTTCATATTTTGAAAGAAGCTCTTTTAGTGTTTTCGGAGAGGTAAGTTCCATTGGAATATTATAGCATATAAAAGCAGTTGTGTTTGTTGTGCATAACTATTTGACTGGCCGGTTTTTAAATGGTAAATTTAATGTATCTTGTTGAAGATAATCAGAAAAATTTTAATAAGGATAAAAGCGATTTGGCTCTCTGTAAAAAATATGCAGAAATGGGCTGATTTAAGAGGATTATTCAAAAATCCTTTATTTTATTTTGGATTAGTTTCTGTTATTTTGTTCTCGGCGATATATGCATCTTGCGATAGTTCAGTTAATTTGGGCTCAAGCCACATGGTTTTTTCCAACTCTTTTTTTAAACCCAGCAATGGGGTGACCGGGGCGCCCCTCGGGTCATCTGGAGATACTTTGTTTTCCAGCCAGGCGAATGCGATTCCTTTGGAAACCCCGGATCTGAAAATAATGCAAGATAATACTCTTTGCGGAGTAGCCACTACATGCGTCGTGTCCGGAAAAGTTTTAGGAGATGCGTTCGGAGGGAGCATTCAAGATCAAAAAGATGTAGCCAACTATGTTGTCCAGCCGGGCGACACTTTGCAGTCTATAGCAGGTGCAAATAATATCTCTGTCAATACTTTGCTCTGGGCAAATGACCTTGCAAGTTCATCAACAGTTAAAGTTGGCCAAAGTTTAGTTATTTTGCCCGTAGACGGCATTTTGCATGTTATAAAATCTGGAGATACTCTAGCAGGAATTGCCCAAACTTATAAGGCGCAAGCAGATGAAATAATTTCTTACAACGATTTAGCCAATCAAGATGATATTTATATCGGCGATATTTTAATCGTACCGGGAGGAGTGATGCCTAAAAAATCCAGCCCGATAATAAATAATCAAATTCCTTTAGCCAATGGGTTCTTTATCTTTCCGACGCAGGGACACATCACACAAGGGCTTCATTATTATAATGCTGTTGATATTGCCAATAAATGCGGGACTCCTATATATGCGGCGGCTGCCGGCGTCGTGCAGAGAGCTGTTTCTAATGGCGGCTGGAACGGAGGCATGGGAAATCATATAACAATTTTGCACAGCAATGGAACTGTCACCTATTATGGCCACCTTATGACCTTGCTGGTGAAACCGGGAGACAAGGTTTATACCGGCCAAAATATCGCCTTTATGGGCGGAGCCTTGGGTATGGCGGGCGCCGGCAATTCTACAGGATGCCATTTGCACTTTGAGGTTGTGGGAGCCAGAAATCCTTTAGCAGTATACCCAAAGGGTTCAACTATAAGTTATAAATAATTCAAAAAAAACAGAGCGGCTTTGCCCGCTCTGTTTTTTATTGGTATTAATCTCTAATTCTATACATCAAGGCCTCGGCAATATGCTCATGTTGGATTTTATCAGAATCAGCCAAGTCAGCAATAGTTCTGGCAACTTTTAAAATTCTGTGATATCCTCTGGCAGATAATTTTCCCGAATCAACATATTTTTTCAAAAGATTCTGAGACTGCTCATCATGCCCGCAATATTTTTTAGTTTCAGGGATGTTCATTTCAGAGTTTGTTAAGATTTTATCGCCGGCAAACCTTTCTTTTTGTTTTTCTCTGGCTTTCTCAATTTTTTCCCTTATAGCCTGGCTCTGATTTTCAGCGGAATCAGCAGTCAATTTTTCATATTTTACTGCCGGCACTTCAATGAATAAATCAACTCTGTCCATTAAGGGTCCGGACATTTTTCTCCTGTACATTGAAATTTGAGAGGGAGAACAGGTGCATGGTTTTTCCGGGTCATTAAAATATCCGCAAGGGCACGGGTTGGAGGCGGCTATAAGCATAAATCTGGAAGGAAAAGTAAAAGTGTTTTTTGCCCGCGAGACAGTTATTTTCCCTTCTTCAATCGGCTGGCGCAAAGACTCTAAAACATCCCTGTGAAATTCCGGAAATTCGTCTAAAAATAAAACTCCGCGATGAGCCAGGGTTATTTCGCCAGGTCTGGGCGGATTTCCTCCGCCGATCAAGGCAACTTCAGAAGAAATGTGGTGAGGCGAGCGGAAAGGCCTGAAATTTATGAGTGCCTGGTTTTCCGGCAGAAGGCCGGCAATACTGTAAATTTTTGTAACTTCCAAAGACTCTGCAAAATTTAATTTCGGCAAGATTGACGGCAAAGCTTTTGCCAGCAAACTTTTTCCTCCACCGGGAGGCCCAAACATAAATAAATTATGCGAGCCGGCAGCTGTAATTTCTAAAGCTCTTTTTGCATATTCTTGCCCTTTTACCCAGCCGATATCAATTTGATAATCAGGATTTGAAACAACTTGTTCTTCTTTGAATTTCATTCCCGGAATTTGTATTCTTTGTTCCAAGTAGGCCAGGGTTTCGGCCAATGAATCTACGCCGACAACTTTTACATCTTTTATCAGGGAAGCCTCTATGGCATTTTGCTTCGGTAAAATTATTTCTTTGACTCCGAGCTTTTTAGCCAGTAAAGCAAAAGACAGGGCGCCTTTTATCGGCCTTAATTTTCCATCAAGGGACAGCTCGCCTAAAAATATTTTGTCTGCCGGATTGAAGATTGTTTGTTTTGATGCAATTAAAAATGCCAAAGCAATTGGCAAATCATAAATAGAACCTTCTTTTTTTAAATCAGCGGGCGCCAAGTTCACCAAAACCTTGAAAGTTCTACTGTGCGGAGACAATAATTTCGCGCTTTTTATCGCAGAATCAACCCTGTCTTCCGATTCCTTTACTGCCTTATCAGGAAGCCCGACAATAGAAAAAGAACGCAATCCCTGCGCCACATCAACCTCCACTTCCACCAACTGCGCATCTAGTCCGTTTATGGCTCCTGAAAAAACTTTGCTTGGCATATTCTTATATTTTACCACACAAAACAAAAAACCGGGACTAATCCCGGTTTTTTGTTTTATTTTTTCTCCCAAGATTTTTGTACTTTATTCGCTAATCCGGATAATACTATTTTTTCATACCAAAATTTGGGATAATCTTTATTGTTTGCCGCTTTTATTTTGTCACAATTATTATTCCATTCTTCTTCGTTTTTGCTTGATATCATCAATGAAGTTACATCTTCTTCTCTTGTTAAATCTTGGGGAGATGGTTCTTGTTCGGGTTTCATAATCATAATATTTTTTGATAATTAAAATTAATTGAAATACGACCCTTATATTTATTTTAGCTATTTTTCCCACACCTAAGACAGGTTTTTGCTTCAGGGCAGGCAAGTAATCTTTTTTCATCGATTTTTTTACCGCAGTTTTCGCAAATTCCATATCCGCCCTTTTCAATTTTTTCTAAAGCATTACTTACATCTTTTAACTTTAATTCCATGCTATATTCTAAGGACAGTTTATTGTCATACTCCTGGACTTCATCGGCCTCTTCATCTTTATCGCCATCTTCCCTGTTTGGGTATTTTGTATCCCAATTGTGCTTTAGCTTAGGATCCTCTGTAGCAAAACTTTCCAGCTCTTTTTGCAGGGATTTTTTTTCCAATTCTAGTTTTTTCTTTAACTCTTCGATTAGTTTTTTGTCCATTTTTTTATTTTAATTTATTTATAGTTTTTTAGGCGGTATTGGCGGTGGGGGAGCAGTTTGTGTTGCTTGCTGGGGCTGCACAAATGTTTTTTGCATCGGCTGGCCTTGGTTTTTGCTTGTTCCCAGCTCTACGTCCTGTAAAAATTTTCTTCTTTGTTCCTCTTCGGCCTCAAATGATCTCGCCAGTTTTTGTTTTGCAGGCACCGGAACCGGAATTTCCAAGGGTTTTTTAGGCGCGGATGTTGATGCTCCAGACCATTGTTGCCTTTGCACCCTCTCTTTTTGTTCAAGCCTTACTTTTGACAGGGCTTCTCTTTTGGCTATTTGCTCGGCGGCCTGGCCTCTTCTTTTTTCTTCCTCTCTGGCCATAACAACAGAATAAATTTCTCTTAATGACTTGTCTGCTCCTAAAATTTTGTCCCGGAGCCCGTTTTTTTCTGTTACGAGGCTTTCCGAAGATATATCCACCTGGCTTACCTTGCTGTCTGTATCTTGAATTTGTTTTTCGGCTTCCCATCTCTTCCTTTCAACGTCCTGTATTTTTTTGTCTTCGTCTGCCTTTGATTGTTCCAAACTTTTTCTTTGGGATGCAATAGTGGTTGTCTGCTCTTTTTCTATAATAAATTTTTCATCGGTTTCCAGTTTCCTTTCCTCTTCTAAAATAGAATTCAATTTTGCCTGCTGGTCGCGTTTTTGCAATAGCAATTTATTCTTTTCCAATTTCAATGCCGGATCCTTTACTTTATCAATTGCATCAACTTGCTTTTCAAAAGCGAGGCGCTGGGATTCAATCAAAAATATCTGCTGGCGCTCCTGTTCTGTGGCATAATCTTTCAGATCTTTTTCTGCTATCCTTTCCTCTCCCTCGTTTTTTTGCAGAATCTCTTCTCTCCCCACTTTTTCTTCAGCAGCTTTTACAGCTTCTTTTGTCTGCAGTTGTTTTTCCTGTTCTGCTCTCTGCTCTTCCAAAGTTTTTATTTTGGCAATTTTATCTCTTTCTTTCAGCGCATCAGTCTCTCTCAGGGCCTGCAGGTCCTTTCTCATTGTCCTTATTTCAGCCCTCTTTAAAAATTCTTTAGCTTGTAATTCTTCGTCTGCAGTTACCATATCAACGAAAATTTTTAATTTATAATTTCAAATTTTTAATCAATTTTAAATATCTAAATTTTTAAACACTATTTAGTAAATTTAAAAGTGGAAATAATTGATTTTAACTTAGAGTGCATCATGGAAGAAAAATCAGCACTGAGTCCTTTTTCTGAAACGCCTCGGTCAGACTCAATATTTAAATCTATTGTGTAACACGTTCCTCCGTGATATGTTCTGTAAGAATCTGTCGATACATAATGGCCTAGACCAGCGTCAGCAAGTTGAGCGTTGTAAAAAATAATACCATTAATCGTTGTCGGTTGGGTTTGGGCTTGTTCACCATCTGGTCCATATCCTTCTGACTTCTCGCAATCTTGCATAGTCGTGGATGCACTGGCGGCTATATTTAGAGAAGCAGCTGCGAATCCATCCGATGTTTGGTTGCCTATATAACAAAAATCTGTTTCGTTCGGATTGTTATTGTTACGAAAGCACACTTCCATATATGTTTGAAGTGAATTTTGCTGTGTGGCCGTTAAATCATTTACGTTTGCAAAATCGGATGGATACGATAATGAAAAATCATATTGAGAGTTCGTGTATATTTTCCAGCCAGCGGTTTGGTCGGTTGGTGTTATAAATTTAAAAGTGGAAATCATTTCTGTATAAATTTCTTTATATTTATTATCCCACAAATTTAAGCTTGCATTTGGTTCTGCCCAATATTTGATATTTTGAGAAGCTACGCCGATAGCCGGACTCCCTTGGAATGTGTAAAGATAAATCGATGCATTAGGGCTGTTCATTGCACAAGTCATGCCACAATTTGACGGACTATTTCCGACAAGAGGACAAAACGCGATGTAATCTAAATTGCAGCTAACTTTTTGATAAGTCCAAGAAGAAGGATATTCAAACGAAAACGAAACGCCCACGTTTACGCCTACGAATGTTTTCCAGCCGGCGGTTTGGTCGGTTGGTTGTAAAATCAATTTTCCATCTATAAGTTTATATTGGACAGTTTTTGCTATTGATGCTTGTTGCTGGTAATGGGGCAATGATTGGTCTTTTTCAGCTAGGACAAGAAGATTAACTGAAAGAACACCATTATTTATGGAAATAGATTTTATCTGGGTTTCGCTATTCCAAATTGACGCATCGGGCAAAACAGAATCAATTTGTGTCAGCACTCCATTTTTATCAGAAAAAACAAAAACGATTGGTACGATTATGTTTGCGCCATATCCTTGATAAATCCCAATAACTCCTTCAGCCATGCCATCGCTATTGAGATTACCGACAGCAGTTGCAGCCACATCATAAGCGCGGGGCTTTATATTTCCAGCATCATAAATTATGGCATGGCCTCCACTAAGAGTGAAAGTATCATTTTTAGAGGTATCGTATGGATTAGGATATGTGATAGTTGCATTTCTAAGCGTTCCCGACGTCAGCGGAACTTGCTGTGTCACAGGCGTTTGTTTGTGGAAAAAATAGTTCCAAAAATTGCCCCAAAAGTGCCAGCTGAACGGATTATACCAGGCAGCCAAGGTTATTTGTGGAACAATAAAAGCAATGATTAATGCAATTAATAAAATTTTAAGATATTTATTCTGCATGCGAGTTTACTAGCACCCAGCACTAATTTCCATAATTAGTGAATCTATATCACACTTACAACGGAAATTAGTGCTGGGTAAGCTCATTGTTATTCGCTTACTTTTTTTCGAAGAATCCTTTTTTGGGCTCTTTTGGTTTGAATCCCGCGTCAATTGCTGAAAGATTTATCCTGCCCAATTCATCTACAGACATTACTTTCACCGGTATTGTGTCGCCTTCTTTCACGATGTCTTTTACGGATTTCAACTGGTAGGGGACGAATTTTGATATATGTACCAGTCCGTCTGTTCCCGGCAATATTTCAACAAAGGCTCCGAAGTCCATAATTTTTACAACTTTTCCCTGGAATACTTCGCCAGCCTGGACTTCTCTTACAATTCCCTTAATCCAGTTCACGGCTTTTTCAACGCCGGTTTCGTCCTGGCCTGTAATAAATACCAAGCCCGTATCTTCTATATCAATTGTTACCGAGCATTCTTCAATTATTTTATTTATCACGCTTCCTTTAGGGCCTACAACCTCGCCGATTTTTGCAGGGTTTATCGTCAAAATAAATATTTTCGGGGCATAGGGCGATAAAGATTTCCTAGGCTCAGGTATTTCTTTCTTTATTATATCAAGTATTTTTAATCTTGCATCTTTTGCCCTGTCTAAAGCCTCTTCTATAATTTTTTTATCAATGCCGTCTATCTTAACGTCCATTTGTATTGCGGTGATTCCATTTTTAGTTCCTGCAACTTTAAAATCCATGTCACCGAAGTGGTCTTCGGGGCCCTGGATATCAGTTAAAACTTTATATTTTCCGGATTTTTCATCCTTTGCCAAACCAATTGAAATTCCGGCAACAGGTTCTTTAATCGGCACTCCGGCATCCATTAAAGCGATAGTTGAGGCGCAAACAGAAGCTTGTGATGTTGAGCCGTTTGAAGAAACAACTTCAGAAACAATTCTTATCGTATAAGGAAATTTTTCAGGATCGGGGATTACGGGCAACAATGCTTTTTCAACCAAAGCCCCATGGCCGATTTCCCTTCTTTTCGGGCCTCTCATAGGAGCCGTTTCTCCGGAAGAAAATGGCGGAAAATTATAATGATGCAAAAATCTTTTCTTTCCGACAATTTCCATGCCTTCCAATGTTTGCTGGTCTCCCGGCCCGCCCAAAGTTAAAATTGAAAGCACCCTTGTCAAACCCCTGTAGAAAACCCCTGAGCCGTGGGTCCTGGGCAAAACACCGACTTCGCACGATAAGGGCCTTATTTCGGTTGATTTTCTGCCGTCCGGCCTGTGGTCTTTTTCGATTATATTTTTTATAATAATAGATTCAATTTCTCTCTCGACAAAAGCCAAAACCTGTTTTTCTTTTCCTTCTCCGGGATGCCTTTCCTCTAGATATTTTATAATTTCCTGCTTCAATGTTTCAGTGGTCCCAAGATTTTTTTCCTGATTCGGCGCATCGGTAACCGCTTTTTCCAATTTATCTCCCAAAAATCCTTTTATTTCGTTATCAATATCTGATTCAACCGCGGGCATAAATTCATCTTTTGTTTTGCCGATTTTTTTTACCGCCTGAATCTGGACGTCGATTATTTTTTTCAATTCTTTTTTGGCGACCTCATAAGCCTGCAAAACATCTTTTTCTGAAACTTCTTTAGCTCCCATTTCAATCATGTTGATTAAAATTTCTCCGTCCCTTTCAATGGCCGATAATGTTAAGTCCATATCGCTTCCTTTTTTGTGGTTGTAGCTTGGATTGAACATCCATTCCCCGTTGACTCTGCTGACCCTTATGGCTCCTAAAGGCCCGTTCCAAGGGATATTTGAAATTGATAAAGCAAAAGATGCTCCGACCATGCCTAAAATATCTGGGTCATTTTCTCCATCCCATGAAAGGCAAGTGACAACAACCTGTACTTCTTTTTTGAAATCTTTCGGAAATAAAGGCCTTATTGCCCTGTCAATCATTCTCGCATTCAAAACTGCTTCGTCTGTCGGCCGGCTTTCTCTTTTCATGAAGCGCGAGCCGAATATTTTTCCCGCAGCATAAAACCTTTCCTCGTATTCAACCGTTAAAGGAAAATAATCCATTCCTTCCCTTGTAAACGGAGAAAGGACAGCGGTTACCAGAATTTCTGTTTCCCCGCACTGGACCAAACAAGAACCGGACGCCTGCTCCGTCCAGTTTGTAGTTTTAATTATTATGGGTTTTTCACCCACTTTGATTTCGAACTTATCTTTCACTGCCATCTATTTGGCTGCGAAATACGAATTAGTACGAATATACCAAAAAGTTGGATTACTCCAGCACTTTCGTATAGCCGTACGCTTCTTAAATTTCGCAGTAATTTTATTTTTTTAATAATTATTTTTTCAACAAAAATTTTGCAACATTTTCATCTAAATCGATAAACTCATCGGCAACCTCTTTTAGTTTTGCTGAAGTTGTCCTGCCAAATGCAACCACTTCAACTCTTTTCCCAAAGTTTTTTAAATACTCTACCAAGGGAATAAAATCTCCGTCGCCTGACACTAAAACAATTACGTCTAATCCCGGAGCAGTTCTTATCGCATCAATTACAATCCCGACATCCCAGTCAGCCTTTTTCGCTCCTCCATAAAACTCCTGCAGATCTCTTACTCTTGTTTCAATTCCAATTTTGCTCAATGCATCAAAAAATGGCGCTTCTTCGCCAGTTTTTGTACGCACTACATAACCAAAAGCCCTAATAAACTTTCTACCGGCAACTGCCTGTTTTAAAACTTCCTGAAAATTGACTTTCGAGTGGTAAAGGTTTTTTGCTGAATAATACAAATTTTGTACGTCTATGAGCACCTCTACTCTCTGCTCTTTTGGTTTTGGCTGCATGCGATTTCCTTATGATTTATTTGTTTACTTTTTTAATCCGATTTTTTTGATGATAGCCGAATATCTTTTTTCAGATATTTTTTTCAAATAGGCCAATTGTTTTTTCCTTTTTATGACCATTGTGATAAGCCCTTTTTTTGAATGCACATCTTGAGGGTGTTTTTTCAGATGCAAAACCAGCTTGTCTATTGCTTTTGATAACAAAGCAATCTGCACATCAGCAGAGCCCGTATTTTTTTCGTCTTCACTAACGTCTTTTATTATTTTTGTCTTTTCTTTTGTTGTTAACGACATTTTTTAATATACAAGGGCGCTTCCGGCGTCCAAGGTTAATAATAGATATAATATACTCTAATTTTGTTCTTTTGTAAAGAAGTTCGCCCTGAGCGAGCTAAGCGAGTCGAAGGGTGCCCTCAACAGGATTCGCCCAGTCATCCGACTGGGCGTCAGGTCGAATGACCTGACGAACCTAATTTATTTAGTAAATCTTTTAATTGTTGTTTAAGCAATCTTCTGCCCTCAGTAGTTTTGAGAAATCTCTCGCGCCTTTCCGCATCTGTTTTTAGCAGATAGGCTTCATAGTGGATAAGCGTCGGATTTTTATTTTTTGTTGATGCAACCCTTCCTGTTTTGTGTTATTCGATTTTTCTTTCTAAATCGGCAGTAAATCCTTTATAAATATTTTGGTTATTTAAAAATAAAAAATAAACATAGAACATGTGCCCTCAACAGGATTCGAACCTGTGACCAATTGCTTAAGAGGCAACTGCTCTACCAGCTGAGCTATGAGGGCTGGGCACAAGTGATACTAAACGATTTTTAAACCAATTGCTAGGGGGCGCGGGTTTATGGAAGGCTTGACCAGGCTCCTCCATTGGCGGTATATCCGACCGCCTGCATTATAAAATTAATTATCAACCATGAACAGAAAACCAAAACCAATCCGATGATTGCAGCATAAAAAATCTTTTTGCCAAGCCCTAATAGGTTTGGATTGCCGGCTGAAATCATCATAATAATTCCTCCGATTGAGATTGATAATATTGCCAATGGCGTGGCTATATCTTGTACTATGAAATTATAAATATTTAAAATCAGGGTAAAAAACGCGCTTATAGTGCAATCGGTTGTACAGGTTTGATTGGGAGCCGTGCCTGTGCAAGTTACAGCTCCAGTGCATGGCACTAATCCTGCGGCGCTTGCAAAAACAGGTGCAAAAATTATTGATAATAAAATAATCAATAAAAATATTTTTTTCATATTTTCTTGTGCCCCTGGAAGGACTCGAACCCTCAACCTTTGCTTCGAAGGCAAAGATGATATCCATTTCAACACAGGGGCACGAAATTAAAAATGCTAATAATTGTATTATTTTACATAAAAAATTGAAAAAACACAAGTTTTAGGATAATATGATTAAAATATAGTATTCTGAAGTCAGAATCCAGAATAGAATAAAGAATCCAGAATTCAATATTCTAAATTCCATTCAAAATTCAAAATACTAAATTCAAAATTCAATTAAGATGGCTATTCCTAAAGAAGTAAAAAAAATAATCCAAGATTTGCAAAAAGCAGGTTACGAGGCGTATGTCGTGGGCGGATGCGTGCGCGATTTTTTACTTGGCATAGAACCGAAAGACTGGGATGTTACAACTAATGCTAAGCCCGAAGAAATCCAAAAAGTGTTTCCCAATAGTTTTTATGAAAATAATTTTTTGACAGTTACCGCAAGAACCGGCAGCAAAAGCCCTGAATTGGCGGAAATTGAAATTACAACTTACAGGCTTGAGGCAAAATATTCTGATAAAAGACATCCTGACCAAGTAAAATATGCCAAAACTCTTGAGGATGACTTAAGCCGGAGGGATTTTACCATAAATGCGATGGCGATGGATGAGAAAAAGAAAATTGTTGATTTATTTGATGGACAAAAAGATTTGAAAAACAAGATAATAAAAACTGTCGGAAATCCGGAGGAAAGATTTGATGAAGATGCCTTAAGAATGCTGAGGGCTGTAAGGTTTGCAACAACGCTTGGACCTGCCCTGAGCGGGTCGAAGGGTTTTGCAATTGAAAAAAATACCGCCGAGGCAATTAAAAAAAATAGCATCTGGCTGGAAGCGATTTCTAAAGAAAGAATCAGGGACGAATTTGTAAAAATAATAATGGCAGACCCTTCGACAGGGGCTTCGACTGAGCTCAGCCGAATGTCCTCAGGGCCTTCGGCGGGAATCGAATTGCTGAGGGAACTAGGGCTGTTAAAATATATTGTGCCCGAGCTTCTGGATAATTACGGCGTTTCGCAGAACAAACACCATATTTACGACTGTTACCAGCACGCAATAAAATCTTTGGAATATACTGCAAAGAAAAAATTTAATATGCATGTGAGATTGGCCGCCTTGTTGCATGACATTGGAAAACCTAAAGCTAAATCCGGGGAGGGGGAAAACGCGACTTTTTATAACCATGAAATTGTGGGGGCCAGGATGGCTTTCCAAATTCTAAATAATTTGAAATTTCCCAAAAAAGATGTTGAGAAAATAACCAAGCTTGTAAGATACCATTTATTTTATTACAATGTTGACGAGGTCAAAGATGCATCTGTGCGGAGATTGGTAAAAAATGTAGGGTTGGAAAACATGGAAGAGCTTTTGCAGGTGCGCCAGGCTGACAGAATAGGGTCGGGGGTGCCGAAAGCCGAACCGTATAAATTAAGGCACTTAAAATATCTGATTGAAAAAGTTTCCAAAGACCCCATTTCTGCCAAAATGCTGGAAATCAACGGAAATGATCTGGTGTCGATTTTAAACATAAAGCCAGGACCAAGAATAGGCCAGACCCTAGATGTGCTATTGGGTTACGTTTTAGATGATCCTAAAAAAAATACCAAAGAATTCTTGGAAAAAGAGGCTTTGAAATTAGGAAAATTGCCGGATAAAGAATTGAAAAAAATGGCAGAAAAATCAAAAGAAGAAAAATCGGAAATTGAAACCAAAGAAGATGAAATGACGAAACAAAAATATTGGGTAACGTAGCCAAAATTTCCAGCTGGAAATTTTGGAATTTTTAATTTTAAATTTACAATTTTTAATAATGATGTAGGTTTATATAACGGGGTATAGTGTAACAGTAGCACGAGTCCTTCGGGAGGATTTAGTCTGAGTGCAAATCTCAGTACCCCGACACTTCGACTCGCTTCGCTCGCTCAATGCAGGCAACTGCAAAGAGTTAGTAAAGCGAAGTGCCCTGAGCGATGCGCCGGAGGGCATTTATTAGATATTCCAACGGGCCTGTAGTAAAGTGGCATTACGCGGCATTCGCATTGCTGAGGCGGGAGTTCGATTCTCCCCAGGTCCACCACTTCGCTCCTCTCTTCGTTCGGAGCTACGCGGTGCAAGCACTAAACAATTTTTGAAAAATAATTTTCAAAAAGCGAAGTGGTGCCCCGCGAAGCCTTGGCGGAGTGGGGCAGTTCCAATGTTTTACGTTTATGTTTTGCAAAGCGAAAAAGATAAGAGCAGATATTTTGGAGTCACTTTTGATTTGAAAAGGCGTATTAAAGAACATAATTCTGGGAATGCTAAATATTCTAATCCAAAGCGACCATATGAATTAATTTGGTACTGCGCTTTTTTAAGCAAGAAAAAAGCATACGATTTTGAAAGATATCTTAAATCGAGCTCGGGATATGCATTCACGAACAAAAGATTTTTGTAAATTAAATTAAAAAAATGCTCAAAAAATATTTTATTATATTCTCTTTAGCTGTTTCTTTTTTGTTTGCCGGCCAAGTTGCTTTTGCAAGAGATACTGCAGATATTACTGACTGGTATATAAAGAATTTTGATACCAACATTGCAGTAAACAAGGACTCGTCTTTGCTTATTACTGAAAACATAACTGCTGATTGCGGAGATCTGCCCGACAAACACGGAATCTTCAGGGTTTTGCCGACAGAAACCAGGACAAATGTTGGAACCTTTAAAACGCCGATTGAACTGGTCAGTATCACAGATTTCAATGGAAAGCCATACCAGTACGAAACAATAGGAGACGGTTTTAACCATACAATTACCTGGAAAATCGGAGATCCGAATGTGACTGTCAGCGGAGTAAACGATTATAGAATTGTATATAGGGTTAAAAATGCCGTGAGGTTTGGCAATAAAGATTTTGACGAACTGTACTGGAATCTATTGGGAAATTTTTGGGATATCGGAACAGACAAATTTTCAGCAAAAATAAGCTTCCCTCAGGAAGTAAACAGTAAAAATGCAAAAGTGGATTATTATGACGGGCCGCTCGGGTCGAAGGATAGAAGTTTGGCAACCTACTTCTGGGATTCTAATAACGTTTTAAATTTTAATTCTGTTCCCGCCGCCCAGTTTCCTGTTTTCCAGCCAGATGAGGGGTTGACGGTTTCTGTGACTTTTCCCAAAAATATTTTTACTCCATATATTCCAACGTTTTGGGAACAATACGGAGATTATTTTTGGGATTTATCTTTTTTAATTCCACTTGCAGTTTTTATTTCCTCTTTTTCAAAATGGAGAAAATACGGGAAAGATCCGAAAATGAAAAAGCCTATTCCGCCGGAATTCGGAATACCAGACAATATAACTCCAATTCAAATGGGCATGGTTTTATCTCACGGAAAGTGGAAAAATAATTTTATAACAGCCGCAATTGTAGATTTGGCAGTCAGAAAATTTATTACCATAGAACAAACGGAAGAAAAAATTCTGTTTTTTAAGGAAAAAGACATCGTGCTGAAAAAAAAATTGGAAAGCTATGATTTAAACAAAGTAACGCCGACAGAAAAAGTTTTGCTTGAAAGCCTTTTTAAATCAGGCCAGGACAGCGTCAAGCTTTCCAGTTTAAGGAATAATTTTTATAAAGATTTAGCTGGAATAAAAAAATCGGCGGAGAATGATATTATAGAAAAAGGTTGGGCCGTAAAAGAAAGCAAAAAATATTCAGTTTATTTTTTTGTCTACGGAATAGTCCTAATTTGGCTTTGCTTCTGGATGCTCATCTTTTCTGAAAAATTATTTTTAAGCATTTTTATTTCCGGAATTATTTTTATTTTGTTTGCCGTCATTATGCCAAAACGTACGCAGGAAGGCGTGGATTTGCTTTTTAAAATAAAAGGATTTGAACTGTATATGAAACAAGCGGAAAATTACCGCCAGCAATTTTATGAGAAAGAAAATATTTTCGACAAGTTTTTACCATACGCAATTATTTTTGGGATTGCCGAATTGTGGGCAAAGAAAATGCAATTGATATATGGAGAAGATTATTTCAAAAACTACCATCCGGTTTGGTTTGTCGGATCGTTTTCGGCTAATTTTAATGTGAACAGTTTCACAAGCCAGTTAAACAGCATAACCACAAATATATCCAGTAACGTCGGCGGATCTTCGGGCGCCGGAGGCTCGGGGGGATCGGGCGGTGGCGGCGGAGGCGGTGGCGGCGGCGGATGGTAATAAAATAAAAAATAGAAATCCCCGCCGACAGAGCGGCGGGGTTCTTTCCGAAGGGAAAGAACCTTATCAATTTTTTGAAATTCGCGAAGCGAAATATAAGTTTCAAAAAATTGCTGGATTTATGTAATTTCCTCCGCTAGGTCGGGATTTTCCGCTTCGCGGATAAATCTCGCGACCCTACGCTACGGGCTGGCATCCTCCCGTCTCTGCGAAGCGGGGGTGAATGCCAGAAATTATAATTTTTTTAAAATATGGAAGAAAAACAAAGGCCTAAAGTTGGCGTGGGCGTAATGGTTTTAAAAAACAATAAAGTTTTACTCGGCAAAAGGAATGATGACGCAGAAAAAGCCTCAAGCGATCTCCATGGCGAGGGTACGTGGACAATGCCCGGAGGCAAGCTTGATTTCCAGGAAACTTTGATAGATGGAGCTTACAGGGAGGTTTTAGAGGAGACGAACATCAAAATTAACAAAGACAAAATAAAAGTAATCAGCGTTGCAGATGAAATTGTAAAAGATAATCATTATGTTACCGTTGGATTTTTATGCCAGGACTTTGAGGGCGAGCAAGGGGTAATGGAACCCGAAGAAATAACAGAATGGAAATGGTTTGGTTTAGACAACCTGCCGGATAAAGTTTTCCCGCCAAGCGCAAAGATGATAAAAGCATTTTTGGGCCACGAGACGGAATTAAAATTATTTTAGCGGAGCGAATTAAGGCAATATTCGAGGCGCGAGGAGCGAACCTAATGCCTATGTGCATTGTTCGCGACGAGCAACGATGAAGATTGACTTAATTCGCCCGCCCGAAGGGAAGCCAAAAAATGAATGATTTCTGCGTTGCGACTTCGTCGGCGTAACGCAGAGGTTACAACCTCCTAGTCGCGCCTTGAAATCATTTTCATTTTTTGGCTTCTAAAACTTAATTCTAATTCCGTTTCGTGGCCCTTACGCAAAAAAATATACAATTAAATTTTGAAATAAAAAAATAAATTAATTTTACTACTTACATATGTACTTACACGTGTAAGTAGCAATAAAAATATGGAAAACACAGAATCAATGCCAAACCCTTCGACGGGCTCAGGGCGAGGAAGAAATATTCCAAGAGATTTATTTTTGCATCTGTTGGCAGTAGTCACGCTTTATTGGTCAGCAGTAAGCTTTGTCACGCTTTTATGGCAATACATAAATTATTATTTTCCCGATATTTTGAACGGATATTATGGGTATATGGGTTTTGCTGGGCCTATCAGATTCGCAGTCTCCTCATTGATAATAGTCTTTCCTGTTTTTATCCTTGTTTCTTGGTATTTAAATAAAATTTACAGGAGGGAGTCTGCAGTCAGAGAATCAAAAATAAGAAAATGGCTGATATATCTGACTCTTTTTATTGCTTCATTGGTGATTATCGGAGATTTAGTAAGCGTTATAAACACGTTTTTAGGAGGAGAAATTACAGCAAGGTTTATTTTAAAAGCGCTATCAGTGCTTTTGGTGGCCGGAGTCGTTTTTGGATATTATTTAGATGATGTAAGGCGCGAAACACCGACAAAGTCAGCAAAATATTTTGCCTGGGCCACGGGAATCGTGGTTTTGGCCTGCGTTGTCGGAGCATTTTTTATAGTCGGCTCGCCTGCGACTGCAAGATTAATGCAGTTTGACCAGCAAAAGATTTCTGACTTACAGAATATCCAATCAAACATAATAAATTATTGGCAGAGAAAACAGGTATTGCCCGCAACCCTAAAAGATTTGAATGATTCCATTTCCGGTTTTACTGCGCCATTAGATCCGCAAACAAATACTCCTTACGAATATATTATAACATCCGAGAGCCAATTATCGTTTGAATTGTGCGCTAATTTCAATAAAGCCACCAACAAGAATAGCCCTTCTCCTATTTATACGTATACAATGGATAAAATTTCCAATTGGGATCATCCAGCTGGGCATTCTTGTTTTGTAAGAACGATTGATAAACAGTTATATCCGCCATTAAACGTTATTAAATAAGATGGATACAAGGGATTTAGGAAAATTTGGAGAGGATTTGGCTTGTGAATATCTTGTTAAGAACGGGTATAAAATCATAGGGAGAAACTATAGGATAAACTTTGGAGAAATCGATATTATTGCCCAAAAAAGATGGAAATTTGGGGATCTATTTAGGAAAAACCCTTCGGCGTCCTCAGGGCGGGCAATTCATTTCATTGAAGTAAAATCTTTGTCTAAACAAGGCAAAGATTTTTTTCCTGAGCAGAGGGTTGACTATAAAAAGCAGAATAAATATATAAGCTTAGCTGAAATCTGGCTTTCAAAAAATAAGTTTCCGCAAAATTATCCTTGCCAGATAGATATAATAGCAATTTCCATAAATAATGAAATTCCAAAAGTTGATTTTTTTGAGAATATTGTAAAGGATAAATAATTTTGAACAAAAAAAGTGCCCGCGCTATTGACGCGGGTTTTTGCTTATGTGATAATTAAGTTGGAAGAAGAGAGAACCGTAGCCGCAAGCAAAATCGTCTACAAGGTTCCAACATCGAACCAGGAGCTCTTCAACCAAGCTATTTTACAACTTAATCTTCAGTAACACCTCGGCAGTTCTGCTGCCACCTTCCTCACTCACCATCCTTTCATGCTAAACCATAAATCTAATCCCCCGCAACCTCATTCCCTTCCCCAGGCACTCTTTGAGTGCTTTTTCTTTTGTAAAAAAATCCCTGCCTGCGCAGTTAGGAGAAATCCGTTATTTTGGGATTACGATTTCAGAAGGTTGACACATACCATAAACTGCCTTAATCTGAAACTGGTTAAGGTTCAAACTTAAACAGCTCTTTGAAAGGAGGCGCGACTTGAAGACGTGGAAAGCGATTCTTTACGCCCTTTCAATCACTGCGGTTTCTGTGGGATTGTTAACTCTCACGCGAGGGTTGCCTGTCAGAGACCAGTTGATTGAAGGCGCGCTGACGATGTTTTTCATATCCTTCGTTGTGATGAAATATTACGGCGGAGGGGAAGAGAAGAAATACATCGTGATAGATATGAAATGGAAGGAATTGAACAGGGAGGGCAAGTGCGGGAAGTGCAAAAACGATTTTACGGAGACAAACCCCGATGGCGGCAGCGGCATGTGCCGCAATTGCTGGGCACACAGCCGCAGGCAGGAAAAGGGAGGAGGGCTTAATGTTTAAGATGCGGAACGGTAAGAGGTGCGAAAGCTTCGACGATTACGTGACGCTCGTGAATAACGAAGCGCTGGCCGACGCCCAAGACGCCTGCGATGACATGTTTGTTTTCTTCAGCGACTTTACCGAAGCCCGCGGGGCCTTGGAAGCTGACCAGGGAAACAATCAAAAGCAAGAAGAAGCCAGGGCGGCTCTGCAAAAGTTTTTCCGAGCCAACGGGCACGCCATCAAACACGTGGAAAGGGCGCTGAAGGTTTTGCGAGTTCTTCACGGGCGGGGCGTGTTCCATGGGATAGTGAAACCCTGCGAACCGAAAAGGAAAAAGAAAGACCGGCCGGAACGGAAGGAAGCAAGCCAGCCTAGCCGGGTGGAGAGCATCTGGCGCACGCGGTTTAACGCTTAGCTCCTCGGGAGCTTGGGAAAGGAGGCAACATGAACATCCTGCCGGTAATTGCGGAAACGCTGCAAGAAATGGATCCCGGCAAGGCTAGGGCGGAATTAGTGTTGTGCGGTTTGTTTCTGCTCGCTTTTCTCGTCGGGATTTGGTACGTTACCCGTGAAGAAGATTACTATGGCGACTACTGAGGCTTCTAAAGAGCCGGAAAGGAGGCGGAGGCCATGTGTGTCATGAAAGTAATTGAAGCAATCGGGCGAAACGAAGATCCTAACAAGGACTTGGCAATATGGATATTTGTAGCAGTCATGATAGCTTCCTTTCTTTGGCTGATCTATCGCGCCTGCAAGAACGATTGCGTCGACGTTCACGACCACTGAAAGTTGCACCATTTGCTCATTGCACGTTTTAGCAGGGGCTCGATATCTGTCGGGCTCTTTTTTGTTTCTTGACACATATGTTGGCTTTTGCTATATTGATATAAGAATTGGAATTAATGAGTTAACTTGTCCGTCTGACCACGGGCATATTTTTTTAAAAAAAACGGTGAGCGAATAATGAGTTCAGCGTAAATGAGGCACTAATGTATTCGATATATCAGATGGCCTCATTTCCGAAGTAGTCTTGTTCGCCTCGCTCACAAGACCATGGACATAAAAGGTTTTAAGGGAGCATTGGCTCAAATAGCAGAGGAAAGAGGAATTTCACCGGAAAAGGTGATAGAAACAATTGAGGCGGCAATCGCCACTGCCTATAAAAAAGACTACGGCGAAAAGGGACAGAAAATTAAGGCCAAATTCAACCCGGTGTCGGGCGATGTTAAGTTTTGGCAGATAAAATTAGTTGTGGATAACTCAATGCTTTATACAGACGAGGAAATTGAAGAAATGAAAGAAAATAAAATGATTCCGCAGGATGAGGCGAGAGCAGGCGAAGAGCCGCCTAAAAAATATGTTTTTAATCCCGAAAAACATATAATGCTGGCTGATGCCAAAAAAGATTATCCGAAAATCAAGGCTGGGGAAGAGATTGAAATTCCTTTGGTTTCAAAGCAGGATTATGGCAGGATTGCGGCCCAGACTGCAAAGCAGGTCATATTGCAAAAAATAAGGGAAGCGGAAAAAGAAACAATTTCTTCAGAATACAGGTCAAAAGAAGGGGAAATTATTTCAGGAATTGTGCAGAGAGTCGAGGGCCATACGGTTTTTGTGGACATCGGGAAAACATTGGGAATTTTAAACAGGGATGAACAGATTCCCGGAGAATTTTACAGGCCAAGCCAGCGCCTGAAACTTTATATAATGAAAGTGGAGGATACTCCGAAAGGTTCGGTTGTAATGCTTTCAAGGGCTTATCCAAAATTAATTTCAAAATTATTCGAGCTGGAAGTGCCGGAAGTCGCTTCCGGAGTTGTTGTGATAAAGTCAATTGCCAGAGAGCCGGGATTTCGTACAAAAATTGCAGTTGTTTCAAATGAAGAAGGAGTTGATCCAATTGGAGCTTGTGTTGGTCAGAGAGGAACAAGAATCATGGCAGTTATAAATGAATTAGGCGGAGAAAAAATTGATGTTATTTCTTGGGAAGAAAAGCCGGAAAAATTTATTGCTAATGCGTTATCTCCGGCAAAAATCGTCGGGGTAAAAGTTGAAGATAAAAATACAGCCACGGTTTTTGTGCCAGAAGACCAGCTTTCATTGGCCATCGGCAAAGACGGCAGGAATGTCCGTCTGGCCGCCAATTTAACCGGCTGGAAAATAGATATTAAAACAGCAGAAAAGACAGCAGAGGAAATCGCCGAGGGCGCTGAAGCGGAAGAAGTTGCCAAGGAAGAAGAAAAAAAGGAAGATAAAAAAGAGGAAAAACCAAAAAAGGAAAAGAAACCCCACTCCGCCAAGGCTACGCGGGGCAAGGCTAAAAAAACTAAGGAAGAACCCGCCCCGAGCGAAGCCGAAGGAGAAAAAGTTGGGACAGACGGAGAGGCAATACCGGCAGAACCAAGCGAAGTGGATGCGGCTGTTGAAGAAAAGCCCGCGGAAAATCCAACTGAAGCTAAATAATTTTTTAAAATATTAAATAGCTAAAGCAATTTAATATAATTACTTCGCTCGGTCGAAGTGCAAAACTGTCCGCAGTTTTTCACTTCTCCCTCCCTAGTAATTATAAAAGTTCGATGAGTCTCATATATTTTCCGATTATAGTTTCGCTTTTTGCGATTGTGTTTGTCTGGTTTCTGGTTTCACAGATAAAAAAATCGCCGGCTGCCGGAGACAAAGCAGTGGCAATAACCCAGGCAGTGCAGGAAGGCGCAATGTCTTATTTAAAAAGGCAATATCTAACAATAAGCATCGTGGGAATCATTTTATTCATCCTGTTATTTTTTATGGGATGGAAAATTGCAATTGGATTTTTAATCGGGGCTGTTTTGTCGGGAGTTTCGGGATTTATCGGGATGATTGTTTCAACCCAAGCAAACACCAGGGTTGCAGAGGCCGCAAAAAAAGGTTTGGCAAAAGCTTTAGATATTTCTTTTAAGGGAGGATTAATTACGGGCCTGATGGTTGTGAGCTTAGGATTATTGGCGGTTTCAGGATATTATTTTTTAACAGGAATAACAGGATTGATCGGGCTGGGATTTGGAGCCAGCTTGATTTCTGTTTTTGCCAGGGTTGGCGGAGGAATTTATACAAAGGCGGCAGATGTGGGAGCCGACTTGGTGGGAAAGGTTGAAAAAGGAATTCCGGAGGACGACCCGAGGAACCCGGCAGTTATTGCAGACCAGGTTGGAGACAATGTTGGAGACTGTGCCGGCATGGCAGCTGACATTTTTGAAACTTACAGCGTCACAATTGTCGCCACTATGATTCTGGGAGCCTTATTGTATCCGATATCTCCCCAATTTGTTTTACTGCCTTTAATTTTATGCAGCGTTTCAATTTTGACTTCAATTGTCGGAAGCTATTTTGTCAGACTCGGGAAAAAGCAGAATATAATGGGGGCAATGTATAAGGGAGTTGTTGCAACAGTGATTTTATCGGCAGTCGCATTTTATTTTGTTATTTCAAGGTATATGGCAGGCCAGATAACTTCCGCCACAAATCTTTATTTCTCAACACTAGTTGGCTTGGTAATTGCAGCCGGAATGTTTGTCATCACGGAATATTACACATCAAAAAGCTATGGCCCGGTAAAATCGATTGCCAAGGCATCTGAAACCGGACACGCTACAAATATAATCAGGGGAATTGGATTAGGGATGCAGTCAACCGCTTATCCGGTTTTACTGATTGCTTTCGGGACAATTATAAGTTTCTGGCTGGCCGGAATTTACGGAGTTGCATTGGCTGTAATGGCAATGCTTTCAATCTCGGGAATTGTTGTAGGAGTTGATGCTTATGGCCCGATTACAGACAACGCCGGCGGAATTGCAGAAATGGCAGGAATGCCAGAAGACGTCAGAAAAATTACAGATGCATTGGATGCAGTGGGAAACACAACAAAAGCAGTTACAAAAGGATATGCAATCGCTTCAGCGGGATTGGCGGCTTTGGTTTTGTTTGCCGCATATTCAGAAAAAGTCAGCATAAACGGCTCAATAAATTTTTCTTTGACAAATCCCCAGGTTATTGCAGGACTTTTAATCGGCGGACTGCTTCCTTATTTATTTGCTTCATTTTTGATGGGAGCCGTCGGAAAAACAGCCGGGAAAGTTGTTGAGGAAGTCAGAAGGCAATTTAAAGAAATAAAAGGCTTAATGGAAGGAACCGCAAAACCGGAATATGGAAAAGCGGTTGATATTGTTACAAAAGCCGCAATTAAAGAAATGCTTTTGCCGGCTTTGATTCCGGTTGCAGCCCCAATTTTAGTCGGATTTATTTTAGGACCGGAAGCTTTGGGCGGATTATTAATAGGAGCCATTGTTACAGGATTATTCGTCGGAATTTCGATGACAACCGGAGGCGCTGCCTGGGACAATGCCAAAAAATATATTGAAGGCGGGGCTTATGGCGGAAAAGGAAGTTTTGCCCACCAAGCCGCAGTCACCGGCGACACAGTTGGTGACCCCTATAAAGACACAGCAGGGCCAGCTATTAACCCAATGATTAAAGTTCTAAATATTGTGGCCTTGCTGATCGTAGCGTTTCTAGTATAAAATCTTGCCCCGCGCCTAAAAAGCGCGGGGTGATTAGTTTAATTCTATTATTAAAAATAAAAATTATGTTTATAATACCCGGCTACTTAATATCATTATTAACATTTCCCGGAGTCATTATTCACGAATGGTCTCATAAAAAATTCTGTGAATGGACTAGGGTTCGTGTAGAAAAGGTGGTATATTATCGTTTTTCTTTTAGTGGAAAACCAGCTGGATATGTAATACACGAAGAGCCCAAAAAATATACACAAACTTTTTGGATTTCAGTCGGACCATTGGTTATAAATTCTTTAGCTTCAATAGTTCTAACCATTTTTGCTTCATTTTTTTCATCTGAATCAATTATATGGATATTTTTAATGTGGGTCGGTGTTTCTGCTGGAGTTAATGCCTTTCCCAGTAATCACGATATGAAAAACATTTGGGAAACAAGTAAAAAAGAAATTAAGACAAGTGGTAACATTCTTCATTATTTGGCTTTCATTTTTGTTGCAGTAATGTGGATTGCAAATGCACTAAGGTTTTTTTGGTTCGACTTTTTATACGCATTTTTACTGGTTGGAGTAGGCTCTAGTATAGCTAGTTATTTATTCGGATTATAAAATAAATTTATGGATTGGTTTGTAATAAAGGAATTTTTTAGAGAAACCAGTTTAGATGTGGCATCTTTTATTTTTTTATTTGGAGTTTTTTATATAATGTTTAGTTTATTAAGGGTTATGCTTTATGAAATAAAAATTGAGAGAATTGAAACACAAAAACAAAAAGAAATAGATACTATTAAATCGGGGACAAAGGGCAAAGACGTCACCACGGTTTTTATGGAAAGACAAATAAAAGCCGCAGTAGAAAAATATCAGTATGGGTTAGAACATTTGAATAGGAAAAGAAAATTCATTTTGGAAAGATTGCCATTCTTTAAAAATTAAGCAGTGGATTTCGAATAAAAAAGCCGCTATAGGCGGCTTTTTGCTTGTTTAGCGGGTTTGGGAGGAGTAAGATAATATAATATAAACTAATTAATAAATATATGGCAAATTTTTTAGGCGATAAAAGATTTTTATGGTCTACCATAGCTCTCGGAATTGGCATTGTTGCCCTTGCTGGGGGCATTACCACTCCAAGCAGTCTTGGCATAGCCGGAGCAGTTATTATTTTAGGAGTATTGGCATATCGGTCGGCTAAAAGAAGAAAATTAAATATGGTTGAAGCCACTACAACAAGAAAAACTATG
Source organism: Candidatus Staskawiczbacteria bacterium (assembly GCA_903845295.1). Classification (GTDB taxonomy): domain Bacteria; phylum Patescibacteriota; class Minisyncoccia; order Minisyncoccales; family Staskawiczbacteraceae; genus XYD1-FULL-39-28. The sequence goes on along the minus strand of CAIMWV010000015.1, from coordinate 29,761 downwards.
GAAATAGTGGCTTTGGTCGTTGCTTTTTTGATTGTTTTCTTACAAACCGACATACAGAGATTAATGTATGAAGACCCCTTTCCTAATCTTATAATTCCTCTTTGGGTTTTTGGAGCATATCTTTACATCAGCTTTTCTAAAAAATAAAAATAAAAAATGAAAACAGAATTATTTTTCGTCCACGACTTGATTGGGACTTCGGACGGGCAAGGTGGGTGTTAGCAGAAATTACGCGATAGCGTAATTTCTGCTAACAGTTGGATGTCTTCGCTCGCAGATGCCGGGCTTCTGTAAACTGAGGAAATAAAAATTAATTGAGAAATAACCACGGCTCGTTCAAACTAGTATATGAGTGTTGACTTAATGTATACTAAAGTGTAATATAGTATATAAGTATTAAAAGATGCAAACTATAATGAAAATAGAAATAGGCAAAAATATAAAGCAAAAAGATGGCTCTTCGGCTTTTATCCCAAATCCTTTCCCTCCCAAAGGAATTTTCAGTTTTCCTCCAACTCTTTTGGCGAAGGCCGACGAAGCACGCGGGCTTATAGGAAAATTAGATGGTATAACGCACATCTTACCAGACGTTGAATTTTTCTTGCATATGTTCGTTAAAAAAGATGCGACCTCGTCTGCTCAAATTGAAGGCACAAAAGCAACTATAGTTGATGCTATCGAAAAAGATGTTGGTATTTCTGTAAATGAAACAGATGCAGATGACATTCTTTATTATATTAAGGCCTTAAATTATGGAACTAAAAGACTAAACGATTTCCCGCTTTCTCTTCGTCTCATTAAAGAGATACACGAACAATTAATGACAGGAGCTAGAGCAACACAGCCGGCTAATCCCGGAGAGTTTCGGGAAAGACAAAATTGGATTAACGGAACGTCTCCTTTCAATGCGCTTTTTGTACCACCCCCCGTTGATGAGATGCATAGAGCCTTAGGTGATTTCGAAAATTTTTTACGTGATGAAAAAATAACTCTTCCCTTGATACATGTTGGTTTAGTGCATGCACAATTTGAAACCATACACCCATTTTTGGATGGTAATGGGAGAACGGGTCGCTTAATAGTTACAATGCTTATGTGTAGAAGAAAATTACTCGAGAGGCCCGTATTATTTCTTTCTTCTTATTTTAAGAAAAATCAAAAAGTTTATTATTCTCGTTTGAACGGGTACCATGAGGGAGAAATCATCGCATGGCTTGATTTTTTTCTTGACGGAATAATTGATACCGCGAATGAATCAATAAAAATTTCAAAAGAAATAAGAGAATTAAGAGATAATGATATGTTAAAAATTCAGGCATTGGCTAAGCGCGAATCTGAAAGTGGTGTTTTAGTGCTTTCTCATTTATTTGCTGACCCAATAGTTTCCACTAGTGTCATTATGAAATGGACTGGTTTTACAAGGGCTGGAGCTCAAGGAGTAGTTGATCGTTTTATAAAACTTGGCATATTAGATACAAAAGAAGAGAAAGGAACTTATGACAGAACATATGTTTACTCTAGATATTTGAATGCTTTTATGAAATAATTTTATGGCAGACGATTCAAGCAATTCAACAATCACACCAGCCTCCGCCGAAGGCTCCGGCATGGCAAAGGAGGAGCCAGTTGCAAATGAGCCCGTGCAGGATTCGGGTGAACTGGAGGTAACGCCGGAGGGCGGTAATGCTTCGGAGGCCGTAGAAGCACCAAAGGCGGGTTTGGAGTCGGAATCGGCAGAAGTACCATCTCAAATAGAAGCCCAGGCAGAGGCCAATTTAGACTCAAATAAAGCGAAAACAGAGCCAATTGTGGAAACGCCGGCGAGCGAGCCTGCGCAGGCAGGCGAGCCGGTTGCGAGCGAGGCACTAAGGCCGACTAACCCACTTTCAGTACTTTTGTAGAAATGTAAAGCTGTAATTGCCGGGCGTAAGCAAAAGAAGCTGGATAAGATTTTAGAGTTTGCAAAACAAAAAAATAAAATTACTAATGCGGAGGCGTGCAAGCTTTTACGAATTTCTCAAGCTACGGCAGCAAGATATTTTGACGAACTAGAAAGGCAGGGAAGGATTAAGCAGGTTGGCAAAACCGGACATGAAACTTTTTATCAAGCAATCTAGCGAACGGCTCATTTCTTCCATTTGAGCCGTTCGGGATTTTGCGGGCCCGCAGGCCCGCTTTTTGTTGATTTATTACAAAAAAAATGTTAAATTAGACAATATTAATATTAAATCCTCCAAAATTTTTTGCGGAAAATTTAAGAGGACAAATAAACTTATGGAAAAAATAAATAAAGATAATTTTTATTATCATATAATAAATATCGAGGACAAATGTTTGATTTTAAAAATAGATTTTTCTGTCAGTTTGGCAAAAGCATGTGAAGTCATTGCCTTATTTAGTCCGGAGCGAAAAAAAATTGCAGAAAAATTAGTAAAAGAGCTTAATGAGAAAAATGTTCCCGAATAAAGGCATTCCTTCGATTCGCGCGCAATGAAAAAAATATATATCCGCGCAAGCCTCAGGATGATTTTATTCATTTGTTCATAAAATCAATGAAAACAAATCAAAAAAAATTACCAAAATCTCAAGTTGAGATTGAATTTGAACTTACAGAAGAGGAATTTAAACATCATATTGAGCATGCTTTGGGGCATTTGAAACAGCATGTTAAGGTTGATGGATTCAGGGCTGGCAAAGCTCCAAACAAAATGGTTGAAGATAAAATAAAACCAGAGTCGCTTTTAATGGAGGCCGGAGATTGTGCAGTTAGGGAAACTTATTCAAAATATATTTTAGAAAGCAAATTGGAGCCGGTTGGCCAGCCGGAAGTTTCAATTGTAAAAGTAGCCCAGGGTTCTCCTTTTATATTTAAGGCAGTTATTACTGTTTTGCCCGATGTCGAGTTGCCTGATTATAAACAAATTGCCAAAACCGTGAAGGGCTTGCCTGCGCGGGCAGGCAAAGAAATTTCTGTGACAGAAGAAGAAGTTCAGGATACTTTAAATTACCTGCAAAAGACCAGGGCAAAGCTTACATTAAAAAACGAGCCGGCTGAGAAAAAAGATTTTGTTGAAATTAAATACCAGAACAAGGATATAAATGGGGGCAAGGAAGTTGATGACAAGTTTATTTTAGGCGAAGGCGGATTTATGAAGGGGTTTGAGGATGGCATTATTGGAATGAAAGCCGGCGAAGAAAAACAAATTTCTGTAAAGTTTCCTGATGATTCTCCGAAAAAAGATCTGGCAGGAAAAGAAGGAGTTTTCAAAGTCAAAATAATTTCAGTCCAAAAAATGGAATTGCCGGAAATTAACGATGAATTTGCAAAAGAATTAGGGGCTTTCGATTCGTTGATGGCGCTAAAAACCGGCATGAAAGAAGGCATAACAACGGAAAAAAAGGAAGCTGAAAAACAAAGGATAAGAGCGGAAATTTTGGACAAAATTGCCGAGAAAGCAAAGTTTGAAATGCCAGAAGCAATGGTAGAATATGAAAAAGAAAGATTGCTGGAAGATTTAAAAAATAAAATTGCACAAAGTATAAAGATTACATTTGAAGAATATTTAGCTTCCATAAAAAAGACAGAGGCAGAAATAAAAGAAACCTATCAGAAGGAAGCCGAGAAAAGACTTAGAGGATTTTTGGTTTTGAGAGAGCTTGGGAAGAAAGAAAATATTGAAGTTTCTGATAAAGAAGTTGAAGAAGAGGTCACAAAATCCGTCAAAAATTATTCTAAAGAGCAGTTAGCAAAGATTGACATTGAGCAATTAAAAGAGTATACTAAGGGAGTAATTCATAATGAAAAGATATTCCAGATATTGGAAAATTTTTCGTCAAAATTATAAAAATATGCAAACCCAAAAAGGAGTTGCTTCCGTAATATTAGTAGTAGTTATAGTCGTGCTTGTAGTTGTAGCAGGTTTTTTTGCTTATCAATATTTTGCGCCAAAAACACAACCAGTTGTTCAAACGCAGCAAAATCAAAATCAAAATAACCAAACCGCTCAGCCTTCAATTACCGTCACTTCGCCAAATGGAGGAGAGGCGTGGGTAATAGGAGAAACACATAATATAACTTGGACATCAACAGGAACATCGAATATTCCTTATATTAATATTGATTTATACCGAGGAGTAAATTTTTACTTGAACATAGTTTCACAAATTAATAACAATGGCACTTATAGCTGGTTATTACCGCCTACACAGGGAGCAGGGGTAAGTGGGAATGACTTCAAGGTAAGGATAAGCAAATATGGAGATGCGTCTGTTTATGATGAGAGCAATAATAACTTCAGCATTGTTATGCCGACCGACCAAACCGCTGGCTGGAAAACATATACAGATATAAGTTTAGGTATTTCGGTCAAATATCCATCGTCATGGACATACCAAAAATTTAGTTGCAACATTGATGGCGTTGCGTTTTGTCCTCTTGCTGGAAATAGTTTATTAAATTGCAGACAGACTTGTGGGATGAATAGTCCAGAATCTCCCATTTATATTCATACAAACGGTTTGGGGTCAAATCTAGATCTGAATTCGACAGATAGCGGATACAAAACAATCTACAACGAGATGCTTTCCACTTTTAAATTTACGAAGTAGTTTTAAAATTAAAAATTAATCATTAAAAATTAACAATATAATAACGTGCCAATAGTACCAACTATTGTAGAAAGAACACAGCGCGGTGAGCGCGCATACGATATATTTTCAAGGCTTTTAGAAGAGCGCATTATTTTTCTTGCGGGTCCAGTTACAGATATGAACGCAAATGTGGTTATTGCCCAGATGCTTTATTTAGCATCGAAAGACTCAAAAAGAGACATAAAGCTTTACATAAACAGCCCAGGAGGTTCGGTTACGGCCGGGTTAGCGATTTATGATACAATGCAGTATTTGAAATGCCCTGTTTCTACCATTTGCATAGGGCTTACGGCTTCAATGGCAGCAGTTATTTTGGCGGCAGGCACCAAGGGGAAAAGATTTTCCCTGCCTAATGCCGAAATACTTTTGCACCAGGTTGCCGGAGGCATGCAGGGACAGGCGGCAGACATTGAAATTACCGCAAAGCAGATTGTGCTGATGAAAGAAAAATTAAATAAAATTCTGTCTTCGCATACAGGCCAGCCCATAACCAAGGTGGAAAAGGACACTGACAGGGATTTTTATTTAACCGCAGAAGAAGCCAAAAAATACGGACTGATTGATGAAGTAATAGGCGGAAAATAATAAACCTCCGTAAAATTTGAATGTATCTTATGCACACTCACTGAGCAAAGTGAGTTTTATTTATTAGAAAAATTAAACAGCGAAGCGTAAGGTGTTCAGCGTAAATTAGACCCACAATGTATAAGATATATCAGGGTCTAATTTCCGAAGCAATCTTGTTCGCCTCGCTCACAAGACCGTGGATCAAACATTTTTATCGGTAATTATAGCTGCAGTGGCTTTGATTGCAGGTTCTATTTTGGGATATTATGTCAGGCAAAACCTGGCAAAAAGAAGAGCCGGCACGCTTGAAGCGAAATTGCAGAAAAAAGTTATAGACGTTAAAGAAGAGACGACTGCAATGGTGAGGAATGCAGAGAAAAAGGCTTCCGACATTGTAGAAAGGGCTCAAAAAGACGTTGATGAAAGAAGGAGGGAATTTTTAAAAGCCCAACAGCTTTTATTAAACAGAGAAAGTTTGCTGGCTGAAAGAATCATTTCTTTTGAGGAAAAAGAAAAAGAGCTTCAAACTAAAGGAGAAAAGCTAAAAACCATAAAAGAAAGCTTGGAACAATTGAGGCTCGAGGCGGAAGGCAAACTGGAAAAGGTAGCCCAGCTTTCAAGAGAGGATGCCAAAAAAGAATTGCTGGCATTAGTTGAAATTGAAAACGAAAAAGAAATTTTAGCGAGGATGAAAAAGCTGGAGGAGGGAAACCAGGAAAAATTGCAAAATAGGGCAAAAGAAATTGTTACTTTAGCAATCCAAAAATGCGCGGTTTCTCAGGCGCAGGAACTGACAACAACAACAGTAATTCTCGCCAATGAAGAATTAAAGGGCAGGATTATCGGCAAAGAAGGCAGAAATATCAGGGCATTCGAAAAATTAACCGGCGTTGAGCTGATTGTTGACGAAACTCCCGAGTCAGTTGTTATTTCAGGATTCAATCCGATCAGAAGGCAGATTGCCAAAGTTGCTTTGGACAAATTAATTGCAGACGGCAGAATCCAGCCGGCTAAAATTGAAGAAAAAGTTGAAGAAGCCAAGGCGGAAATTGCAGTCAAAATAAAAGAAGCCGGTGAAAAAGCATCTTATGAGGTAGGGGTTATCGGATTAAACGAGAAGCTCATCCAGATTTTAGGCAGATTGCATTACAGAACAAGCTATGGCCAGAATGTTTTGATGCATTCAATGGAGGTTGCTTTGATATCAGAAACAATGGCAGAAGAACTGGGGGCAAACAGCCAGATTGCAAAAAGAGCAGGACTTTTGCACGATATTGGCAAAGCAATTGACCAGCAGATACAGGGTTCCCATATTGAAATTGGAATTAAGATTTTGGAAAAGTTTGGCGAGTCGGAAGCCATTATAAAAGCAATGAGGGCCCACCATGAAGATTATCCCGCAGAAACATTGGAGGCTGTAATCGTGAAAACAGCCGATGCAATTTCTGGTTCGCGCCCGGGAGCCAGAAAGGATACGTTGGAAAATTATCTGCAGAGATTGAAAGATTTAGAGGATATTGCAAACAAATTTGAAGGCGTTGAAAAAACATATGCAATCCAGGCGGGAAGGGAAATACGCGTATTCGTGAAATCAGACAGGGTTGACGATTTGGGAGCTGCAAAAATAGCTAAGCAGATAGCAGCAGAAATTGAAGAAGAATTGAAATACCCCGGGGAAGTCAAAGTTGTGGTTATTAGGGAAAACAGAGTAATAGAATATGCCAGGTAAATCATAAAACATAAAGTACAAAACACCAAAAACTCAGCCATATGACTGAGTTTTTGATTTGAAATGGAGACATAATAATTTTAAATAAAACGGGTGATGATAAAAATGAATAATGTGCCTAGAATTGTCAGGCCCATTAATTTATAAGAGCTGTGCTGCGAATGGGCTTCCGGCAAAATGTCCGATGCTCCGATGTAAAGCAAGAATCCTGCGAAGAATCCCAAATATAAAACCAAAAAATGAGGGGAAACTTTAAAAAATAAAGTTGATGCAGCTCCCAAAACAGGCGTTACAGAATCTAAAAGCAGAAATATTTTGGAATTTCTGTCAGTATTTTTATTGTTGAGCATCAATGTCACCGTGTTCATACCATCTGTAAAATCGTGGGAAATAACAGCAACCGCAACCAATAATCCTACGACAGGACTGACCTGAAAACCGAGTCCGATACCGACTCCGTCCATAAAACTGTGGCCGGCTAAAGCCAAAGCAGAGGCAATTCCTATATGCGGATGTTTGTGATGGGCAGCACATTCCTCTTCATGGCAATGCTGTATTAAAATGCTTTTTTCTAATATGTGGAAAATTAAAAAGCCCAAGACTAAAGCAATCATAGCTTCAACAGAATTAAAGTTATAAGTTTTAACCTGTTCAATAATTTCCGGGAAAATATCAAATGCTACAACTCCAAGCAAAACTCCTGAGGCAAAAGCCATGATATAGTGGAGTTTATTTTTAAATTTAACGGCAAAGAGTCCGCCCAGAAGAGTGGAAACAAATGTTGCTATCGAAAGTAGTATAATAAGTGTCGCCATGTTTTTGTATATTATACCAAAAAACAGCCAAAATTGCGACCATTATTAATCTCTAGTCGTTAAGGAGTCCAGGACACCTTTTATCATTTTAACTTCTTTGGCGCTAATGTCTTTTGGAATCGAAATTTTAACCGTGTCACAGTCAAAAGAAATATCTATCTTGTGGAGTTTCTCCACAGGAGTATGGATAAGATTAGATAATTCTATATTCTTTTTATCTGTTTTATCTTTCTTAATTAACAGGGGTGTGGATTTCTTTATTTTTACAACCCAATTTTGTATTTTGCCGGGTTCTGCGCCATATTTTTTGTAGTCTTTTATAACTTTAAGCAGGCGGGCCTTGTAGGTATTCAAAGATAAAATGCTTTTGTTTTTATTTGCAATCACTAAGCTCCTAAAAATTTCTCCTATGCTGTCCTCTACCATGCTTATAGACTTAAGTTCTTCCGCATTCAGTTCTTTCTCAAAAATTTTTAGAGCAGATTTCAAATTATTTGCCGTATTGTCCGGATATTTTCGGTTAGCCCTGGCGAAATCTATAAAATCATATAAATTGATAAATTTATCTGTCATGGTTTTATGGTTAATCTTTATTTATCTTACTTTATCATAAAAAAGATAAAACAAAAACCACCCGTTAAGGTGGTTTCTGCATTTTGAGCAGGTAAGGGGAGTCGAACCCCTCTCATTAGCTTGGAAAGCTAAGGTAATACCGATATACGATACCTGCATGGTGCCTTCGGGAGGAATCGAACCGAGTTGCCCGAAGGCATTGCCTCGCTTCGCTCGCAATCCGGGGGTGGAGGTTCTCATCCTCCCTCGAATTGCTTTGTATTTAAATCCAGGCTTTGTGCCCTCGGGAGGAATCGAACCTCCAACACCAGCTTAGAAGGCTAGAGTTATATCCATTTAACTACGAGGGCTGAATTAACTAATATATTATCACAAAATTTTTCCTTTGACAATGTTGATTTTTTGCTATATTATCTATAATATATCGGGGTGTTGTGTAGCGGTAGCACGAACGCTTTGGGAGCGTTTAGCCCCAGTTCGAATCTGGGCACCCCGACAGGTAGATTTTATTTATGGCGGCTATGGTGTAATGGCAGCACAAGACTCTGTGGCAGTCTCAGTACGGGTTCGAATCCCGTTAGCCGCCCACCAATATTATTAAAAAAACATAAACATGAAAGGATTTGTTTCAAATATAGAAAAAGATACATTGGAGAACGAAAATTTCAGGAAGGTTCTCTACACTTCAAAACACAGCCAGCTGGTTTTGATGTCTCTGGCTCCAAATGAAGAAATCGGGATGGAGGTCCATAAAGACAACGACCAATTTTTCCGTTTTGAAAAAGGCCAGGGTAAATGCATCATTGACGGGAATGAATATGAAATTCAAGATGGCACAGCAGTGGTTGTGCCTGCCGGTTCTCAGCACAATATCATTAATGTCTCTAAAACAGAAAGTCTGAAACTTTACACCATTTATTCCCCGGCCCACCATAAAGATGGCATTGTGCGGGTAACAAAAGCCGAGGCAGAGGCAAGCGAAGAAGAATTTGACGGCACAACGACAGAATAAAGTAATAATAAAATAGCTTAGCAAGCCAGCAGAATAAAAGCAAAATAAAACCGCCTCATAGAGTAAAGGCGGTTTTATTTTTATGCAGCTTCTTTCTTTTCCTCTTTTCTCGGCCCCCATTCCTTCTCCCATTCCTTTATATTTTTTTCTTCCATTTTTGCTTCAAGTTCTTTTATTTTGGCTTTTCTAGCAGCTTCTGCAGCCTCCTTTTCTGCTTTTGCAGCCTCCCCTCTTGCTTTGGCAGCTTCTTCTTCCTGTCTCAACTCTTCAGCTGCCTTAACTAATTCTTCTCTGGGTTTATCTCCGCGGTCACTTGCCTTTTTCCTCTCGTCTAATTCCTTTTCCGTATAGGAAAATTTTCCTTCTTCTCCAGGAACCGATCCTCCGCCGATTTTTGTTTCGTCAAACATATTTTTAAAATTTATTAATTTTCAAATCAAAAGTATCCGACCTTTTATTTTTTGCTATTTCCCTTAAAATCTCAGATACATTTTATCTTTCACTTTTATTGTATACCTTTTCAGGATATTTGTCAATAGACTTTTTTGATTACTTCTACAAAATTGTGATCACTTAATTGTGGCGTTAAAATGATGTTAAATTTTTTCTTCCAACTTTGCCTTCAGATTTATTTTTTTGCCGTCGCGCAGAACAGTCAAAGTTGTTTCTTCCCCGATTTTGCATTTTTGCAGAATGTTCGCCAATGAGTTTTTCATGGTGATTTTTTCATTATTGCAGGCCAAAATTATATCCCATTCTTTGATTCCCGCCCTGTCTGCTGCAGAACCTTTTATTACCGGCGATTCTCCCAGCTGTTCCCGTACCACCAAAGCTCCGTCATTTACCGGCAATTTGTTGGCTTCTGCCATTTCTTTTGAAATTAAAACATATTTTACACCCAAGAACGGCATTATTATTTTTCCGTATTTTCTGACTTCCTCTAAATCTTTTTTTGCGTAATTTATGGGAATTGCAAAACCGATATTTTCAGCGCCCATTATCATGGCGGTATTTATGCCGATAACCTGGCAGTCCATATTAATCAAAGGCCCGCCGGAGTTGCCGGGATTAATTGCAGCATCAGTTTGTATAAGCCCCCTTAAGTTTTGCATCTGATTTTCAATTCCTCCAAACGCGGTTATAAACCGGGAAAGCCCGGAAACAATTCCAGATGATAATGTATCTGTAAATTCACCTAATGCATTTCCCACTGCAACCACTTCTTCTCCAAGTTCAATTTTATTCGAATCCGCCATTTCTAAATATGGGAATTTATTATGGTCTTCAATTTTTAAGACAGCAGTGTCGTTGATTGGGTTGCGTGACAAAACTTTGGCCGGATATTTATGTTTCGGATCCACAATCACAGTATAGTCAGCCGTTGTGTCTGATACCACATGGTTTGAGGTTAAAACATAACCATCTTCTGAAATAATAAACCCCGACCCTCCGCCAATTGTGGTTTTCTGCACTTTGCTCTTCTGGCCCTTTTCTAACTTCGGCATTACGTATTCTTTGCCGCCGAAAGGGAAAGAATAAAAATTCTCTGCTTTCGGCAAGTCTTTTGAAACTATGACAGTAATTACCGCCGGACAAACTTTTTTTGCGATTTCTACGATAGGTGATTTAAAAGGCATGTTTTTAAATTTTAATATTGAGTAATTGAATAATTATATCAGAATAATCTATAAAATAGCAACTTGCAGTTTTATAAAAATTGTGTTAACGTATTAAATAAACAAAGCCCTTGTTGTTCAATTTGCCCCACACCAATGCCCTCGTCGTTCAACGGATAGGACGGAGGTTTCCTAAACCTTAAATGGAGGTTCGATTCCTCCCGAGGGCACAAGAAAACCTGGGGCGCTATTTAGCGCCCCAGGTTTTATATTGTCTTTGGGAAGGTTGAGAAACTCCAGCCCCCTTGTTGCTTTCGAGAACTGCCGGTGAGATTCCTCCCGAGGGCGCATTGGTGTGGGGGGGGAAGATAGGGCGAAGGTTTCCTAAACCTTAAATGGAGGTTCTAGGGGCACACAAACCACCGAATCGGCAAAAAATCGCTGTAAAGGGCGGTTTTTCGGCCTAAAAGCGCATGTTTCGGGCAGATTCTTACTCTTTTTATATGGGGAATAGCTGGGGATAAAAATGGTGTCTGTCTATGGACAAGGGTGCTTGCTGATGGTAAAATGGATAAATAATAAATAGATTTAACGTTAATAGAGTCAAACGATTTCTATCAGGAAGTCGGGATTATTTTATGGAAAATAACGATAAATTAAACGATATAAACGGTAAATTAATAGACCTAGAATTAGCAAAAAAAGACAATAATAACTCAAAAGTCAGGAAATATCTGCCAACAGTCGTATTAGTAGCTTCATTTTATTATTCCTTTCTTTTGGCTTTGGGGTTAGCCCTAGGGTATATCGGCTCTAAGATTTTTTCAAAATATCTGCTTGAAAACGGCAAGGTTGATTGTGTTTATATAGATTGCGGGAAAAAATGGAAAATTCATCTGCACCACTGGATTTTAGGAGCTTTGTTATTGCTGATAGTTTGGTTTATTGATTATTTTTACCTTCCAAGATTTTTTGTGGGAGTGGTGTCCGGCATTATTGCCCATGATATTTATGACTTCAATGATTGGCATAAAATTTTAGTGAAGAACGAGGAATAAAGACAGCCGAATAAACTGATTTAATAAAAATGCGGCGAAGGGCCGCATTTTAGTTGAAGTAATAATATTTATAAAGTATTATAATTTTATGGAGGGGTGCCGGAGTGGTTTAACGGGACGGTTTCGAAAACCGTTACTCGAAAGGGTATCGTGAGTTCGAATCTCACCCCCTCCGCATTAAAATAAAAAGCGCTTTCAGCGCTTTTTAAGAAACATGAAAACGAATTTTTGGGAAAAATTAAAACGGCCAATAATGGTTACGGCCCCGATGTCGGGAGTGAGTGACGAAGCATTCCGGCAGATGTTTTTAAAATACGGAAAGCCGGATGTTTTTTGGACAGAGTTTGTTTCAGCCGACGGCTTGTTTTCTAAGGGAAGAGATTATTGTCTTGAGATTTTAAAATTTTTGCCGAAAGAGCGCCCAATAGTCGCTCAGGTTTTTGGCGGAGACCCTTTATATTTTGAAAAAGCGGCCTCGGAGATTGTAAAACTTGGTTTTGACGGTATTGATATTAATATGGGTTGCCCTGATAGTGATATAGAGAAAAAAGGAGGAGGTGCAGCATTGATTAAAAATCCAGGTTTGGCAAAAGAAATTATTCGGGGGGCAAAGAAGGGAGCAGGTAAAATTCCGATTTCGGTAAAAACACGTATTGGATATAATAAGAATCAGATTGCCGAGTGGATTCCCGCGCTTCTCGAGGAAAACATCGCAGCGCTTACAGTGCATTTTCGCACAAGAAAGGAAATGTCCGCCCCTCCTGCTCATTGGGAATTAGCGCAGGAAATTTTAAAACTTCGAGATCGCATTGCTCCAGAGACGTTAATTTTAGGGAATGGTGATGTAAAATCGCTTGCAGAGGCTCATAAATTAATAAACGAAACAGGATTAGACGGCGTTATGATTGGCCGTGGTCTTTTGGGAAACCCGTGGTTTTTTTCTGGGAAGTCGCCCCTTCTTTCGGAACGGCTTAATGCTGTTATTGAGCATGCTGAAATTTTTGATAATTTGCATAAAAAAGATATTGGAAAAGATGGTTGCTGCAAGCAATTTGAAAGTATAAAAAAACACTTTCATGCGTATACAAAGGGATTTAAAGGCGCTAAAGAACTCAGAGAGCATCTTATGAAGGTTAAAAACACGCTTGAGACAAGAAAAGCAATGGAAAACTTTTTAAAATAGAAATCAAAGGGCTTATGCCTGCGGCTTGCTTTGTATGGCATGACAATGTCCACAAGGGCATTGAATTTTTGTCAATTTGGGAGTAATATGATTACATGGCTTTACAAGCGACCATTTTTTTATTATCGGGTGGCTTAGCTCTTATTCTGTTAATTATCAATGTTTTTTTGTTTGTATATTCTTATAAAGCCAATAAAAAAATAGATATTCTATTGGAAAAAGGCAAAATAAAAGATTTTAAAGATATTTTATTGTCGCAAAAAGAAAAAAACGACGATTTAGGGAAAAAAATTGAAGACGCTTTTTTAAAAATTAAGAACCTGGAAGGGATCTGCGAAACAACCATCCGAAAAATAAGCGTAGTAAGATTTAATCCTTTCAATGATATGGGGGGCAACCAAAGCTTTTGTATCGCAATGTTAGATGACAAAAATAACGGTTTTTTAATTTCCAGCCTGTTTGTAAAAGACGGAAACAGGGTTTATACAAAAACAATAAAACAAGGAAAGTCAGATTATGCGCTGTCTAATGAGGAACTTGAAGCTGTAAATAAAGCAATCAATTATCATGGCTAAAAAACGACCTAAAGGGTCCTCCAAAATAGAAGAGATTTTGCACAGGCCGCCAGTGGTGGTTGTTTTGGGTCACGTTGACCACGGAAAGAGTTCTCTTTTAGAAGCAATCAGGGATTTTAAAATAACCTCAAAAGAATCGGGCGGGATCACCCAGCATATTGGAGCTTATGAAGTTGAGGAAAAAGGGAAAAAAATAACATTCATCGATACGCCTGGCCACGAGGCATTTTCTGCAATGAGGGCCAGAGGGGCTGAAGTTGCTGATATTGCTTTGCTGGTTGTAGATGCCGCCCAATCAGTACAGCCGCAGACCAAGGAAGCTGTGATGGCGATAAAAAGGGCTGAAATCCCGATGATTGTTGTTTTAAATAAAATTGATTTGCCGACGGCAAATCCTGAAAAAATAAAAGGAGAGCTTTCCAAAATAGATGTTTTAGTTGAATCTTTCGGCGGGACAATACCTGCTGTGGAAGTCTCGGCAAAAGAAAAGACAGGAATCGATGAATTGTTGGAGGTTGTATTACTGGTTGCTGATTTGCAGGATTTAAGATCGGAAACAGAGGTTTCTGCGGAAGGATTGATTATTGAATCCTATATGGACGGTTCAAAAGGGCCCGTGGCAACTGCTATTGTGAAAAAAGGTATTTTGAAAAATAAGGACATCATCGCCACGGATTTGGCTTTGGCCAAAATAAAACATTTGGAGGACTTTAAGGGTCTTCCTATAAAAGAAGCAAATCCTTCTCAGCCGGTTATTATTTTAGGATTTGAAAAAGTGCCGGCAGTCGGAGAAAAGTTCAGAAGCTATAAAACAGCCGAGGAGGCAATGGCAAAGATAAGAACAGAACAGCCGAAAAGAGAAATTGGTTCAACTGTTTTGGAATCTGATCCGAACAAAAAAGTCTTGAATATAATTTTGAAGGGAGATGTTTTCGGTTCGCTGGAGGCGATTGATGGTATGCTGAAAAGCTTGCCCCAGGATAAAGCTACTTTGCGTATTTTAAAATCAGAGGTCGGGGAAATAAATGAAACGGACGCAAAGCTTGCTGAGATGTCAAAAGCCATAATAATCGGATTCAGGGTTAAAATTAGTCCGACTGTCCTTCAGTTTATGAAAAATGATTTGGAGAAAAAACTGAGAATTAAAACATTTGATATAATATATGAATTAATACAGGACGTGAGGCATAGCTTGGAAAAAACTTTAGAGGCAGAAATAACAAGAAAAGATGTCGGAAAGTTAAGGACATTGCTGGTTTTTTGGGGAGAAAAAAACAGGCAGATCGTGGGCGGAAAAATTACCGAGGGCGAACTGAAAAAAGGATTAAAATTAGAGGTTTTCAGAGACGACAAAAAAATAGGGTCAGGCAGGATAATCAATCTCCAGCGCGATAAAAAAGATATCGATTTATTGAGGAAGGGCGATGAAGCCGGCATACTTTTTGAAGGCAATACAAAAATTGAAAAAGGGGATATACTGGTCGCATACGTCGAAGAAAGAAAAAAGGGAGAACTTTAATTATTGAAAGATGAGCAATAGAATAGAGAAAGTAAATTCGCTGTTACAGCATGAGATCGGCAAAATTCTTTTAAAGGATTTTGCTTTTTCTCCGGAAATTTTGGTTACGCTGACCCGAGTTGATACATCGGCAAATTTAATCGAAACCAAGGCTTATATTTCTGTTTTTCCGGAAGAAAAATCCGAGGGAATCATACGCGCCCTGAATAAATCGGTTTATGATATCCAGTATAAAATCAACAGGACATTAAGGATGCGGCCAATTCCCAAAATAAAATTTATTAAAGAAACAGAAATTGCAAAGGCGGCGAAGATAGAAGAGCTCTTAGTCAAAGCTGGCGAAGAAACAAATATTGAAAAAAAGTCATAAAATTGATAAATTAAATTAGATGGCCAGGTAGCCAAGTAGTAAGGCGTTGGTCTGCAAAACCAACATACGCGAGTGCAATTCTCGCCCTGGCCTCAAAATTGATAAGAGGGCGGCAGTACCTTGCCCGGGTGGCGGAATGGTATACGCACAACACTTAAAATGTTGCGAGGTTTTCCTCATGCGGGTTCGACTCCCGCCCCGGGCACAAGTTAGTTAGGCCTAGAGAGAAGGATTCAAAGGTCGAATTTATAAATAATTTAAAATAAAATTTTTATGGCAAGAAAAACATCTGACGAGTTACTTGATCAAGAACGGGCTGAAAATAGAGAATTAGTAATAGGCGGAGGAGACGCAATTGTTCCTCAATTTGAAGAATTTCGGGAAGATGGAAACTCATCTTTTCTGTCGGAGGGATCAAGAGAGGAAGAAGAATTAAGAAGATTGATGATGGATCTTCCTTTTGCTATCGGCAAGGGCGAAAAAAATCCTGTACCCGCCCAGCGCACATATATTTCTGTTCGGCCGGCGAAAGAAGAACCTGGTCATGGAGGGCCCAAGGAATTAGATATCCAAGTTACTCTTGACCAAGAGTCGGCAAAAAGAAAAATTTCTGGTAATTTTGACCCAGACGAAATTAAGGGCAATGCTGCCGGAACCATTATTACGTTAAACCTTGATCCGGAAAAACCCTTAGTTTTTCAGGGAAAACAAATAAGAGAGGTCCGTTTGCTTGTGCCCCACATCCCCATTCCCGAGAAATAAAAATAATAATATATCTTCACATATAAACAAAAAACCGGCGCATTTAGCGGCGGTTTTTTGTTTAGAATATTAGCTTTCTAAAATTTCTATTTCAACATTTTTTACCCCGAAATTTATTGCAGATATTCTGTCTGGCATCCATATGTCTATATGGTATTTGCTTTTATTTTTATTCATTCTGTCTTGGACAGTGAACACTTTATTACCATACAGTTCCGGTATTCTAATTTTTGTTCCAAAGGGCAACATATTATTTGCAATTATGCCATCTGCCACATATTTTCCGGACGCAGTTATGAAAGGCGTATCATCTGTCTGGTCCGGGGTGCTTGAATATGCGGTAACCACAACATCGATTGTTTTTACAGCTTTTTGCACCCAGCTGGTATTTTTAGCCACATATGAAGCATTAGTAGTATTAGTAAAATCAGCGCTGGTTGCCCTAGGCATAATTATCCCTAAAAGGCAGATGCCGATTATAATAACCGCAAATATACAGCCAGTTAAGCGGGTTTCCCCCCTTAAAATAGCGTTGTTTTTTGATGTATTCATAATTAAAAAACTCCCAAAGGAGTATACATATATATTAGCATATAAAAGGGGGCTTGTCAATAGTTACAACACAAAATAGCATCAGCTGTCAAGAGTGTGATTTTAACAAAAAAGAGGCGTTTATGCACCTTTTTTTATATTGGAGCGGGATAGTGGATGATGTTAAAACCTATTTTATAGAGAATAAAGGGTTCTTTATACGGAGGTTGTCGGTGGAGAGGGCGGAAATCAACTAAATTGCCCTACCCTGCGGCTCAATAATGAAGTGCTCTATCAACTGAACTATCCGCCCTTTATTTTTTTGGTACTCCTTTTGTAAATGCGTTTGTCTACTTTGGCATTCTTTTCTAAGAATTCTTTTTCAATATCCAAACCCAATTCTATACCAACGGCAAAAACTAAATTTATCATATCGGCAATTTCCTCACCCGCCTCATTAGTTATGTCTCTATTTTTATCGACATTCATGCCGGAGATTTTGCGGCAAGCATTAACCAACTCGCCCAGTTCTTCAGTTAATAGCAACAAACGCTCATGTAATGTTTCGTCAGCAAATCCTCGCTCCTTTAATTTAGCGTCGACATACTCCTGTAAATGTTTTATAGTCCCTGATTTTAATTCCATATTTTTTATTGTTAATTATTATCTTATCCTACCAAAAAACCACCTCAATTAAAAGGTGGTTTTTTGTAAACTACGGTGAGCGGGTGAGCAGAATCGAACTGCCGTCTCAACCTTGGCAAGGTTGCATAATAGCCACTATACGACACCCGCACCCTGGTGCCGGAGAAAGGAATCGGACCTTCGACCACTGCTTTTTCAGAGCAGTGCTCTACCACTGAGCTACTCCGGCATTAAATTTGGTGGGCGCTATAGGACTCGAAGAGTTGCCCGAAGGCATTGCTCCCTCGCCTGCTGGCTCGGGACAATTCGGGGAATAGGTTCTCGCCACATAGAACCTATTATTTATTAATTTTAAAACACCTTCGGCGTCTTAAAATTAATAATGTGGGCGCTATAGGACTCGAACCTATGACCCCTTCAGCTTGCCCCGTTAAATATTTTTTGGTGGACGATGCAGGACTCGAACCTGCGACCTTCTCAGTGTAAGTGAGACGCTCTAGCCAACTGAGCTAATCGTCCAAAATTTAACGGGGTGAATAAATGAAGTGCTCTACCAACTGAGCTAAGCGCCCTTTGTGGTGCGGACGACAGGAGTCGAACCTGCATGCCTTGCGGCGCTACCACCTCAAGGTAGTGCGTCTGCCAATTTCGCCACGTCCGCTCATATAGATCCCTATTATGCAGACTTTTTTTCAGATGTTTTGGTCTCGGTTGGGCTTTCTGGAGCTGTCGATTCTGTAACTGGTTCTTCGGCAATGGCTACGGCAAAATCTTTTTTCTTCAGCTTGGCTCTTTGTCCTTTAGCTGTCCTTAAGTAATAAAGTTTTGATCTCCTGACTTTTCCGTGCCTTACAACCTCTATTTTGCTTAAAGAGGGGGAATGAATGGGGAAAACCCTTTCAACTCCAATTCCATCAACAACTTTCCTTACGGTTATTGTGGCCGGAATGCCTTTACCGTGCTTTTTAGCAATAATTAACCCTTCAAAAATCTGGATTCTTTCTTTATCTCCTTCTTTTATTTTCTGGTATACTTTAATTGTATCGCCAGGCCTTAATTCCGGCAAATCTTTTAATTGGTCTTTATTGAATTTTTCTAATAATGTTATCATGGTCTTGTGAGCGAAGCGAATAAGACTACTTCGGAAATGAGGCCATCTGATATATCGAATACATTAATGCCTCATTTACGCCGAATTCATTATTGTTCGCCCGGCTGTAAATTTTTTAATACGTTGTTTAATTCTTCCGGCAGCTCTGATTTAAATTCTTTAATTTCTCCACTTGGCAATTGGATTTTTAAATATGCCGAGTGCAGGAATTGCCTCATCAGGCCTTTTGGAATCTTTGAATTTTTGAAACTGTATAATTTATCTCCTGCAATCGGATGATGTAAATAAGAAAAATGACACCGTATTTGGTGGCGTCTGCCTGTTTTAATCTCAACTTCTAATAGTGTATAATCTTTAAATCTTTCTAAAACCTCATATTCTGTTATAGCCTCCCTGGCTGATTTTGGGTGAGGTCCATTTTCTGAGTAAGCTTTTTGTTTCCTCCCGTCTTTAGGAGATCTGGCAATTAAAGTTTTGATCTCTCCTTTGTCCTCTTTTATCGTTCCTTCAACCAAGCAAACATATTTCTTTCCTACCTCTCTATTTTTAAACTGTTTTTGCAGAAAAATCAAGCTTTCATTGTTCTTTGCCACCAGTAAAACCCCGGAAGTCTCTTTATCTAATCTGTGCACAATTCCGTATCTTGGCTGTTCTCCAGTGTTTTTTAACTCGGGATATTTTTCAATTAAAGCGTCAATCAGGGTATTTTCTTTGGTTTGACCCTCCGGGAAAACTACAATTCCTGCCGGCTTATCAACAACCAGAACATCATCATCTTCGTAAATTATTTTTATATTCATTGTGGGCGCTATAGGACTCGTCGGGTGATTAACACCCGACGCCCAGTGTTTATCACTGGGCAAACCCATAGTTTTCGCAAATTTTTAAATTCCCGGTGGGCGCTATAGGACTCGAACCTATGACCCTTTACACGTCAAGTAAATGCTCTACCAACTGAGCTAAGCGCCCTTATTTTTACTAATTTTTTCAATTTTGTGGGCCTGGATGGACTCGAACCATCGACCCCGGCTTTATAAGAGCCGTGCTCTAACCAGCTGAGCTACAGGCCCATAAAGGGGGAATCCCTTTATGATTTTTTGCTGTTATTTTTATGGACACCGATTATTCTTTCAAATTCTTCTTTTTCAATGGTTTCTTTTTCAATCAAATCTTTTCCCACCTTGTCTAATAAATTTTTGTGTTTTAATAAAACTATCTCTGCTTGTTTCTGCGCTCCTTTTATAATTACGTCAACTTCTTCATCGATTCTTTCTGCAACTTTTTCAGAATAATTTCTTTGTTCAGAAATTTCTTTTCCCAAAAATACCAGCTCTTCTTTTTCGCCAAAAGAAATCGGGCCCAAAGACGACATTCCGTATTCTTTGACTAATTTCCTTGCCATTTCCGAAGCCCTGCTTAAATCATTTGAAGCTCCGGTTGTCATTTCGCCGAACTTTATTTTTTCAGCACAGTAACCTCCAAGCAGGGTGGCAATTTCTGACATAAAACCGGTTTTTGTTTTCATTTTCCTTTCTTCTGATGGAACTTGCAATGTATATCCTGCTGCCATTCCTCTGGCAATGATCGATATTTTTCTTACAGGTTCTGTATCCGGCATAAATGTGGAAACCAAGGCGTGTCCTGCTTCGTGATATGCTGCTATTTCCTTTTCTTTTTTGGATAAAATATGGGATTTTCTCTCAGGCCCCAACAAAACTTTTTCAATTGCCTCTAAAAATTCTTTCTGGTCAACAACGGTTTTATTTTGTCTGGCAGCCAATAAAGCGGCTTCGTTGGCAACATTGGCCAGGTCAGCTCCGGTAAATCCGGGAGTTCTCTCGGCAGTTTCTTTGAAATCAACATCTTTTCCCAATGGTTTTCCTTTTGAATGGATTTTAAGAATTTCCTCTCTGTCATGGACATCCGGCGGATCTAAAACGATTTTTCTGTCGAATCTTCCGGGCCTTAAAAGAGCAGGGTCTAAAATATCCGGCCTGTTTGTGGCGGCTAAAATTATAACTCCCGTTTCTTTCTCAAATCCGTCCATTTCAACTAAAATCTGGTTTAACGTCTGTTCTCTTTCATCGTGCCCTCCGCCAATGCCGGCTCCTCTGTGGCGCCCGATTGCATCCAATTCATCAATAAAGATTATCGATGGGGCAGATTTTTTTGCTGTTGCAAATAAATCCCTGACGCGGGCGGACCCTACGCCAACAAACATTTCCACAAACTCTGATCCGGAAACTGATAAAAACGGCACATTGGCTTCGCCGGCAACAGCTCTTGCCAATAAGGTTTTTCCGACTCCGGCTGCTCCTACAAGCAAAACTCCCCTTGGGATTTTGGCTCCCATTGCCAGATATTTTTTAGGAAACTTCAGAAAGTCAACAATTTCAACCAGCTCTTCCTTTGCCTCTTTTAATCCGGCCACATCTTTAAAGGTTATTTTTTCTTTTCCATGGCCTTCGGCTCCGAAAAGGCGGGCTTTGGCTTTTGTAAAATCAAATACCTGAACTGCGCCGGATTTTGCCTGCCTTATCATTGTCCAGAAGAAAAATCCAAACACAATTAGGGGCAAAATGCCGAAGACTAAAAGCGGGGTCAGCCAGGACCATAAATCCTGCTGGGCCGGCTGTTCTGAAATTTCAACTTTTTGAAGGCTGTCTTTGTTGACCCCCAAGTTTATCAATAAGTCCGTTAATCCTGTGCCGGATTCTTTCATTGAAATCGCGGTTTTATTATCAGTGTAAACAATGTTCAATATATCTCCCGAGACGGTAATTTTTTTGACTTTATTATTGTTTATATCAGAAATTAATTGCGTGGCAGATATTTCATTCGGGGTTGAAGTCGGGAAATAAAGCAAGCTAAAAATCCCTCCGACAACAAGAAGAATTAAAATGACAAATATAAAATTTTTAAGTAATGGGTTCATATAAAATAATTTACCATATTTTTAAAATAAATTCAATAAAGCAGAAGAATAGTAGAAACCCTTGAGTCTTCACTATTCCGTCAGTGCTATTTATTGGGTTTATTAAAAAATTATATAAATCTATACGTTTTATAGCAAGCATTATTTGTATGGTGGAGACTTGACAAAGACATATAAATTTGCTATAATATGATTATGTTAAGTTAAGGAAGCATTTTGACAGTTTGGGATCTTTTTGGGCTACGGCCCAGGGAAGGAGGGGGCTCATGCCTCCAGCAAAAAAGTCAGACCCCGAGCTGAGCTCGGGCAGTAAACGTGCGAGACCCAAGGTGGTCTCGGCGAAAAAGGCGGCCGAAGAGCGAAAGGCCCGAGCGGGTGAAATCAAAACCCTGCGCGAGTGGTTCGACGAGGCAATGCCGGCGATCTGGGAGTACGAGGATGCTGACGCCGCCGGCCAGGCGTTGTCGAATGCGCCAGAGTTGGAGGACTGGCTGTACAGCGACAGCTGCCTCTGGAATTCAGGAGACAGACTGCTCCAACGGGAGGCCTGGCTGGCGTACTTCCGGCACCAACTGGGTCAGACCTTTCAGACCCACGATCAGTGTAAGGCCATGTTCGAGAAGATGGCCGACCGTGGTATTCTGGTCAAGTGTGTCGAGCGCGACCCCCAAGCCGACCTGCCCGGCGGTTGGAAGAAGTTCGGGGACGGCGAGCAGAAGCCAGCGACCATCTATGGGGTGTCGTACAATCTCCCGGATGGCCTTCCCATCAGCCGACAGGACATCGCCGAATTCCGCCAGCTCTATCGGGATATGCGTAGCCGGACGCAGGAGGCGGTCAAGCAGTTTCGGCAGGAGAGGATTGATGAGTTCGTCGGCAAGGCTGACATTGACTCGACAGATGCCATTGCCGGCCAGCACGGGATATTTTTCTTGGATGTTCCGCCCGAAATGGTGGATGACAAGAAGCGGCCCGGAAAGACCTTCACCCATCAAGGGTGCAGGTTGCTCGTCAAGTACTATAACAACCGCTTGCTGATCATGGACGTGGTCAACGAGCTTGGCGGTGGCGGTATGGGGGTGGCCGAGGCTAATGCGCGGAAGGCAATGGCACACCATCCGCAAATCTCGGCCAGCCTGGTTTTTTCCGGGAAGGCTGGGAAGACCGGTCTCCTGGGCCACATGCTGGTCCGCGGATTCGATGCCATTCTGAATCCGCCGGCTGAAACCGCGCCTGTGGCGAAGCCCAAGCCCAGGAAGTCTCGGGCGAAGAAGCCCAAGACCAAGAAGGCTAGAAAGGCCGCGGCCGCAGAAGCGGCAGCAGCCTAGAAACAAGCTGGTCCGAGAAGCCAGCAGTAGGTGCAACAGCACATCAGTTTCATGAAGCGTTTGTTCTCGGCAAACGCTTCTTTTTTTTGAGCGGCGGAATATAATTTCCTTGCCGCCGCGAAACCCCTTCACCAATTTTACAGATAATCTTATATAACTTTGGTGACAGCCGAAGGTGCTTCGCAGAAAAACTAACTATTTCTAAAACCATCGCTGAAATTGGTGCGGGGTCGCCATATCCATATTATAATTAAAAAATCCTCCGAGTGGAGGATTTTTTAATGCGTTTATTTTGGAGTAGTTACTAATTTTAAGCTCATTCTATGTTCCTTCGGCTCTATTAACAAAACCTGGAAGTCGTAAGTTTCTCCGACTTTCATCTGCTCTTCCATTTTCTCTTTTGATTCAAATTCAGATATATGGCACAAGCCCCTGATCTTCGGCGCTATTTCCACAAAAGCTCCGAAAGTTGAAAACTTGGTTACTTTGCCTTTTATCACATCACCCTTTTTATACTGCGTTTCAATCTCTTCCCAGGGATTTTTCTTCAATGATTTCAAGGAAAGGAAAACTTGGTTGTTGTTTATGTTTATAATCTGGGCTTTGACAATTTCCCCGACTTTCACGACTTCAGCGGGATTTTCAACCAGCTGCCAGTCAAGCTCTGAAATGTGGATTAATCCTTCAATCTGTTCATTTTCGTTTTCAGCGGGGGAAGGGAATTTTACGAAAGCTCCGAAGTCAGCAATGCCGGTTATTTCTCCGTCAACTAGGTCGCCTTTTTTATAATTCTTTAAAAATTCTTTTGTTTTTTCCTCTGATTTTGCCTTTTCAGACAAAATCAATTTATTTTCTTCGGCCAGCAAATCAAGAATTTTTACCTCCAATGTCTTGCCGATGAATTTTTGCAATTCTTTCAAGATTTTTTGCTTGTCTGCATCGGCTACCCTGGGATAATGTTCCGGGGCCAGCTGTGAAACGGGCAGGAAGGCCTGCAATCCGTCTAAGCTTGTCAAAAGTCCGCCTTTGTTCACGCCGGTTATCCTGACGGTTAAAATTTGGCCTGAGTCTCTTAATTCTCTTAAGCGCTGCCAACTGATTTCTTTTGTGGCATCCCTTAATGATAACTCCCTGTAGCCGTTATCGTTTTCCAATTCAACAATTTTAGCATAAACTTTGTCGCCGAGCTCAAGATTTTTTACTACATCTTTTACAGCATAAAATTCTCTGCCGTATATTATGCCGGTTCCGTAAATTCCCAGATCAACAAAAAG
Source organism: Candidatus Staskawiczbacteria bacterium (assembly GCA_903845295.1). Lineage (GTDB taxonomy): Bacteria > Patescibacteriota > Minisyncoccia > Minisyncoccales > Staskawiczbacteraceae > XYD1-FULL-39-28. The sequence continues at coordinate 5,508 of CAIMWV010000015.1, read as the reverse complement.
GGATGACCTGTCTTTGGCAACAACTTTTCCCTCCACTGTTGAACCGACCGAAAGCGGATTAGTTGTGTCCGGCGCTTTTCCTGCCCCGTTAGAAGTCGAAGACTTTCTAATGGGGTTAATAATGTTTTCTTTTATCATATTGATTAAATGGTTTTTAACCATTAAAAAAATACCTGTTTATTTTTCTCCTCCGCGTAGCGAAGTTCTGCTGCAGGCCAGCAGTGTTAGTTACTAATATGTTTAATATACACTATTTTAAAAAATATGCAATTGTTTTACCATTGACGTATATTATAAAAAATGGTAATGTCCGTATAGTCCTAAGCCCATTGAAAATAACAATTGCATGTACCGCGCAGAGCGTGGGGCAAATGTTAAAATGGGCTTAATCAAAAGGAGTATACCATGAAATGCACAATCGCGGCAGTAATGTTGGTGGTGCCCCTGTTTGTGGCTGGCTGTGGAGGCGGAGGTCTCGAATCAGCCAAAATGCCGGAGGTGAGCATTTTGCAGGTTGAGAATAGCATTACCTTCAATTGCAGAACCATTGAATTTACCGATACGGATGTGATAGGGGGCAGGAGACCGCACCGGGCAGAGACACTGAATTTCCTTTACAAGAAAGTAGAGGAGTGGAAGAAGGCTCATCCGGAGTGGAGGTGTATGACTCATCAAACCCATTCTAGCGATTCGTTCTGCAGCGTGACCATTGCTTTGGAAAAAACTTCGGTTCAGCCGTCTGACAAAAAGACGGCAGCAAACTAACGGCAGGAAGACCGGTAGCGGGTCTAAGGCTCGGAAAAGCGAAAGCAATTCGGGCATTTTTTTTACAATTTTTACAAATTAAATATTTTGTACCCCTATTGAAGTCAAAAATAGTTTGTGATAAAATTATAAAATATAAACAGCGTAAGGTGTTCAGCGTAAATGAGGCCATCAATGTATAAGATATATCAAGGCCTCATTTCCGAAGCAATCTTGTTCGCCTCGCTCACAAGACCGTGGCAAAAATTTATTGGGCAGGGCAATCCTGTTTTCAAATTTCAGTTTCTAACTCAAAAGATCATTCAGCTGACATTGTGATAGATCCGTTTGATGAAACTATAGGGCTAAAACTCCCGAATCTTTCGGCAGATATTTTATTGGTTACCCACGAGCATCATGACCATAATAATATAAAGGGCGTAAAAGGGGACCCTTTCATAATACAGGGACCCGGAGAGTACGAAGTTAAAGAAGTTTTTATACAGGGCATTCCGTCTTTTCATGATGATAAGGAAGGAAAAGAAAAAGGACAGAATACAATTTATGTGATTGAAGCGGAAGATCTGAGATTCTGCCATTTGGGAGATTTGGGCCAGAAACAATTGACTGACGAGCAATTAGAAAAAATAGACAGGGTCGATGTTTTGATGATTCCCGTTGGAGGAGAATATACAATTTCTTCGGTTGAGGCGCAAAAAATAATTTCCCAGATTGAGCCGAAAATTATAATTCCGATGCATTATGCCCTGCCAAAACTAAAAATGAAACTTGATGATGTTTCTAAATTTTTAAAGGGCATGGGGAAAAATTCAGTGGTTCCGCAGGACAAGTTTACTGTTAAAACGTCCACTTTGTCGAAAGATGGAATGGAAATAGTAGTTTTACAGCCCTAATCATGACTTTTGCAGATAAAAATAGAATTTTTTTGGCGAAATTGCAGAATTTGCCCGAGAACTGGAAAAAAATTATTTTGTGGACAGTTGTTGTTGTTTTGGGGCTGGCAATGGGAGTTTTTTGGGTTAGGGGGACAATGAACAGTTTATCAAAGATTGATATTAATAAAGAGATGCAGAATGTTGAAATTCCTCAAATTGACATGCCGGATATTCCAGCTCAAAGTTTACAAAATACAGGAGTTCAAAATAATCAAAGCTCAATAAAAAATACAACTACGCCAAGCAATTAGTAGAAATTGCTTGCATAATTTAAACAAAATTTAAATGGCAGAAGAAAAAAAACCCACTCACGCCCAAGAGGACGAGAAATCGGGAGACAGCAAAAGGGGAAATGTGGATCAGAGAGAAATAGTGACCGAGCTGAAAGAATCATACATTGATTATGCAATGTCGGTTATTGTCGCCCGCGCGCTTCCTGATGTGAGGGACGGATTAAAACCGGTCCATCGCAGGATTTTATATGCGATGGCAGATTCCGGGTTAAGGTCAAATACAAAACACCGCAAATCCATGGCTGTTGTCGGAGAAGTCCTGAAAAGCTACCATCCTCACGGAGATACGGCAGTTTATGAAAGCTTGGTCCGCATGGCGCAAGATTTCAATATGCGATATACCCTGGTTGACGGCCAGGGAAATTTCGGCAGCATTGACGGCGACGGAGCGGCGGCGGCCCGTTATACTGAATGCAGGCTGTCAAAAATCGGAGACGAAATGTTGAAAGACATTGAAAAGGATACGGTCAATTTTGTTGATAATTATGACGGCACAACCAAAGAGCCAACTGTCCTGCCTTCACCATTGCCGCAGCTGCTTTTAAACGGATCTTTGGGCATTGCCGTTGGAATGGCTACAAATATCCCGCCGCACAATTTAACGGAAGTATTAGATGCTTCGGTTTATATGTTAGACCACCCGAAAGCCGAAACAGAAGATTTATTTGAATTTATCCAGGGGCCGGATTTTCCGACCGGAGGCATAATTTATGACCAAAAAGAAATAATTTCTGCTTATTCCCAGGGCAAGGGTTCCATTTTAATGCGCGGAAAAGCAGATGTCGTAGAAAAAAAAGACGGAACCGAGCAAATTATAATTACAGAAATCCCATATCAGGTTTTAAAGTCTACTTTAGTTGAGGACCTGGCAAATTTGGTTACAGAAAAGAAGGTTGAAGGAATAAAAGATATCAGGGATTTGTCTGACAGGGAGGGTATGAGAATTGTCATTGATGTGAAAAGAGGGTACCAGCCACAGAGAATTTTAAACAGATTATACAAGTTTACCAACCTCCAAAAAACTTTCCATCTGAATTTATTGGCATTGGTTGACGGCATACAGCCGGAAATTTTGTCTTTGTCCGATGTTTTGACATATTTTATAAAGCACAGACAGGAAGTTGTGACCCGCAGGACAAAGTTTGATTTGGAAAAAGCCAAAGAAAGGGCTCATATTTTGGAGGGCTTGATGATTGCTTTGAAGAATATTGATGCAGTGATTCAAACGATTAAAAAATCTGCAGACAAGGAAGAAGCCAGAATTAATTTAATTAAAAAATTTAAATTAACCGAAAGGCAGGCAGTGGCAATTCTGGAAATGAGGTTGCAGACATTAGCCGGTTTGGAGAGAAAAAAAATTGAGGACGAGTTAAAAGCAATTTTAGAAACAATAAAAGACCTGACGGCAATTTTAAAAAGTCCTGAAAGGCTGAAAACTATCATAAAAAAGGAATTTTTGGAATTAAAAGAAAAATTTGGCGATAAAAGAAGGACAAAAGTTGTAAAAGGAAAATTGGGAGAAATTACCGAAGTTGATTTGGTCCCGCTGGAAGAAACAATTGTCACCTTGACTACCGGCGGTTATATAAAAAGGATAAATCCGGCTACATATAAAATTCAAAAGCGCGGAGGCAAGGGAATTATGGGAATGAAAACAATGCAGGATGATATTGTAGAACACTTTTTGTCCGCGTCAACGCACGATAACCTGTTGTTTTTTACTGATTCCGGCAAAGTTTTCCAGACACAGGTCTATGAAATCCCGGAAGGCACAAGGGTTGCCAGAGGCAGAGGTCTTTTGAACTTTTTGGAGCTTTCGAATGAGGAAAAGGTTTTGTCGCTGGTACCTATGCCAGCTAAAACTACAACTGGTAAAGAAGAAGTGCCGAAAGACAAATATTTAGTGATGATTACAAAAAATGGCAGGATAAAGAAGACTGCTTTGGAAGAATTTGAGAATGTTAGAAAGTCGGGAATCATAGCTATAAGATTGGAAAAAGGGGATATGCTGAAAAAAGTTATTAAAACAACAGGTGAAGATGATATAATTTTGGCAACTAAAAATGGAATTTCAATAAGATTTAAGGAAAAAGACATAAGGCCGATGGGCAGAGCGGCTGCCGGAGTCAAGGGCATCCGTTTGAAGAAAGGAGATGAAGTTATCGGTATGGATATGATAGAAAAAAATCCTCCCTTAGACGAAAAAACCAAAAAGCCGGCAAAGCAGTATTTTTTGATAGTTATGGAAAATGGCTACGGCAAGCGTACAGAAACCTCCCAGTATAAAACACAGGGCAGGGGCGGATCCGGGATTAAAACAGCTAAAATTACGAGCAAAACCGGTCCTGTTGTGATGTCTTCTATCCTGCAAGATGGCATAGAAGAAGAAGATCTGATTGTTATTTCCAGAAAAGGGCAGGTTATAAGGACCAGCGTGAAATCAATATCTTTATTGGGACGCGCAACACAGGGAGTCAGAATAATGAGGCTGGAAGAAGGAGACAAGGTTGCATCAGGTGTGTGCGTGGAGGATTGAGCTCCGCAGTGCTGGGTCCTCTAGGGCTAAGTCCTCTCTGAGTTATCCACACCTTGTATTTAATTTTTGTGGTATAATTTGTATAATAAACTTAATATGAGTAAAAAAATAATCAGTTTAGTTATATTTATTAGCTTATCCTGTTTAGCCAATTTTGCTTTGGCCGCCTGTGGTACAACCGGCGGGATTCCAAATCCTTTGGGAGATACTTGTGATTTTACTACCCTTCTTTTGAATATAGCTAACGCAGTTGGAGGGCTCGTTGCTGCTCTGGGTACTATAATGATTATAGTTGCAGGCATTCTTTATCTTACTTCAGCCGGCAATCCCGAAAGAGTAGGCGTGGCTAAAAAAGCCTTAGTGTATGCTATAGCCGGCATAGTAATAGGATTCGCAGCCAGAGCAATAGTTGATATCGTACTGAACATTATAAATCCAGCAGTGACACCGCCGCACCCGTAAACATAAACTTTCTAAAGGTCGATTTTATCCTTAAAAATTGTAAAAAATGAGTGAGCGATAGCGAACTCACCCAGCACTAATTTCCGCGGTTAGTCAATCTATATCATACTTACAATGGAAATTAGTGCTGGGTTGCTCGCCTTGCTCGCAAAAAATATGACAAAAACTAAAATAACTTTAATTTCGCTTAGCATATTACTCTTGCCAGTTATGGCATTAGCTCAAATGGAAACAAATGCTCCCGGAGGGCCGGGCGCTCAAATAGGAAGCCTTCAGCAAATAGTTCATGCCATTGAAAACGCGATGGGCATGGTATTTGGAGGCATTGCTGTAATAATGTTTTTAGTGGCAGGCATTTTATTTTTGACAGCTGGGGGAACTCCGGAAAAAGTCCAGGCAGCAAGGTCAGCTTTTATATGGGGAATAGCCGGCGTGGTGGTTGGAATTGTCGCCTTCTCAATAGTCGCAATAGTAGGAAGCTTCTTACACTAAAAATATATAAATTTTAATCTTTGGC
>CAIMWV010000014.1 GCA_903845295.1 Candidatus Staskawiczbacteria bacterium | reverse complement strand
TGATTGAAGGCGACTCACCGCCGGAAATTACCGCGACTTACAGCCCGACTCTTATTTCTCCGCATCCGACAACTCCGCCCACCTGCACGACCGCCGCCACCCCAAGCTCTAACGCCGGCGATTATCCTTCAACTTGTTCTGACGCCAGCGATGCTAACTATACTTTTACGTATGTCGCCGGCACGGTAACAGTCACCCCTGCAAGAATTACCGCCTACTGCGAGCCCGAACATCAAATCATTGATTCCGGCCAAGAAGCAACCGTTACTGCCGTAGCTGAGGGCGGCGACGGAGATTATCAATATTGGTTTACGGGAAGCTGTCATAACCCTGGCATATATGATCCCTCTCCAACTTGCACAAGAACATATTATAACCACATGCTGGCAGACGCACAATATCAAGTACAATTATTTCACGTAATAGATGGGTCAGGCCATGAACTTTACGGCCTCGCGCATCCTAACGACTGTTGGGTTAGAGTCAGGGGTGGAGGCGTAGGAGACATCGGCAGTCCCTGTGTTCCTCCCGGTAATTGCATTCCGCCGGAGATATGCACAGGCAGCCCGCCCGTATGCACGGGCACGTTGTCAGCTTCCTGCTCGGTTTCTCCGGCTTCAGGAAGTTCGCCTCTTCCTGCAGTCTATTATGCTCACCCCTCCGGCGGCAACGGAACTTACACATACACCTGGACTGCAGATGCCGGCACTCCGGGCTCTTGCTCAGGCACAGGACAAACCTGTTCAAAAACATATACCAACGCAACCGCTGCCCCAATTTCTGAAACCTCCAAACTCGTGGTCCATTCGGGCACTCAGGTTTCCGCTCCGGACAGCTGTACGGCTACGGTAAATCCGGCTCCGGCATCAAATCCGGTGCTAATTGCCAGCTGTTATTCTGATCCAAACCTTGTTTCAGTGAATACATCTACAACATTCCATCCGGTGGGTGTTTCCGGCGGCACCCCTCCATACACATATGTCTGGACAGACGATGCCGGCAACTCCGATTACTCCCAAAACTTCCTCGTAACTTATTCCTCCGCTACGCCTGCTACGCACATAGCCACTGTAACTGTTATCGATACTGATGGCAAATCTGCCAGTGCTTCCTGCCCGGTCAGTATAACTCAGCCAGTATCAGTCGCCAGCTGTTACTCTGATCCAAACCCTGTTTCAGTAAACGAATCTACCGCCTTCCAGCCAGTCGGTGTTTCCGGTGGCACTCCTCCATATACATATTCCTGGACAGATGACGCAGGCCACTCTTACTCCGGCTCTTCCCAAAACTTCCCCGTAACATATACCTCCGCCACGCCTGCTACGCACATAGCCGCCTTAATTGTTACCGATAACAATGGTAATTCTGGCAATAGTGTTTCCTGCCCGGTTACCGTAGGCCAGCTCTACGGCTGCAACGGAGACAAATGCCAGCTCGGCGGAACAGGCAACCCTTGCACTGTAGCTACTCAAGCTGTTGATTGTTCGCCCCAAAACCAGCCGACCTGCCTTACGTATGACCAGAAATGCTCAAACAGCGGCGACGGCTGGGTGAGTTGCACTCCTGGCCCCGCCGGAGACGCTCTTTGCTCTAATCAGCTCTACGGCTGCAACGGAGACAAGTGCCAGCTCGGCGGAACAGGCAACTCGTGCACCGTAGCTACTCAAGCTGCTGATTGCCAAAATCAGCCGACCTGCAACACTTCAACTAAGACATGCATTAATAACGGCGACAGCAATATTTCCTGTATAATTGGCAGCCCCACGCAAGGAGATTCCTTCTGCGCCGATCAATCCTACGGATGCAACGGAGACAAATGCCAGCTCGGCGGAACAGGCAACCCTTGCGCCACAGATGATGGTTGTATAAACCAGCCGACATGCGATTCTTCTAAAGTATGCATGACCGGCGGCGACAGCAATATTTCCTGCATACTCTGCGCAGCCGGAAATGCTTACTGCGCCGGCCAGCCTCCTACACCCACCCAAGTCGATTCAATCCCGCCTTATCAGCCCTTGACCGCTGCGCCTTTGACCCCGGAAACATTCGGCACAGATTATTGCCATGGCTTCGTATCTTTCGGATGGACCTATCTTGACACAGCCGGCAACAATGAAAAATCATTCGAGATACAGGTATCCCACGACCCCAATTTCGGGTCCGGCAACATAGATTTCGATTACAATTCTTTATCATCTTCCCCTAATCTCGATAAACCTTCAGGGACCGTGAACAATCAGTCCGTCTTTGTCAAAACCTCTCCGGAATTTGAATCCAACAAATTGTCCTACAACACCACTTATTCCTGGCGCGTAAAAGTTTACGACAGCACAGGCCTTGATTCCGGCTGGGTCACCGCGGGACAGACATTCACAACCCCGCTCCACGCTTATCCGAGCCCTGTTTTGACTGTTTCGCCTGCCTCAGCTCCTTTAGCCAACAATGTCGACAATGTTTCCTTTATCGATTCGTCAGCCACCATCCAGTCAATGTGTTACAAGCCAGGTGGCACTTCTTATCTTTGCAATGCTATAACCCAAACTGACTGCACCACATACGCGGCTGCTAATGGAGTTACAGGTTGTTATGAGTGGTGGTTCAACCACATCAACGACACCACGCCTCCCGACGACTTTACCATAGGCGGTACATCCCACCCTTACACCTCAGTCGGGAACTATTCAACGTGGCTGCAAATCTGCGATGACGTTGGCTGCTGCTCTGCCCCCGGCAGCGTGACGGTGAAGAGTCCCCTGAACGTGCCTGAATGGAAAGAGATATCGCCGTTCTAGTCAGAAACAGATTTAAGGCGGCTTTTAAAAGCCGCCTTAAAAGTATTGCAATTTTTTGGTATTTGTTATAGAATAAAAAATAATTTGAAATTTACAATTTGAAATTTGAAATCAATTTTTAATGACTAAATTTTAAATATTTCAAATTGATTAAAAATTAAAAATTTCGAAACATGGCAGTTCCAAAGCAAGGTCATACAAGAGCGAAAGTGGGGAAGTCCCGAATGCACAAATATATAAAACCGGTGCATTTGAATGTTTGCCCCAAATGCAAAAAACCCGTTTTATCGCATACGGTTTGTTTAAATTGCGGATTTTATAAGGGCGAGGAAGTTATCAATGTTTTAGGAGAACTTACCAAAAAAGATAAAAAACTTAGGGAGAAAGAAATAAAAGCCGCAGAAAAAGAACAAAAGCAGGAAAAGCCCTTAACAATGGAAGATTTATCTAAAAAGCCCTAATTATTAATTAGAATAATTAGAAATTAGAATAATTAATGGCAAGCAGACATTTATCACGTTCAATTGTTTTACAATCGCTTTACGAATGGGATTTTTATGACAAAAAGCCGGTTTTAAAAAATATTGTCGAAAGAAATATTAAAGATTTTGGGCCCGGTTTAGAAGAAGTGGACTTTGTCTGGCAGTTAATCGAAGGGATTGGAAAGCATATGCCCGAGATCGATAAAATTATTGAAAAGGCGGCCCCGGAGTGGCCCATTGCCCAGATATCAATGGTTGACAGGAATGTTTTAAGGATCGGCTTATACGAGCTTTTATATGCCAATAAGGAAGAAGTTCCGCCAAAGGTTGCAATTAATGAAGCCATTGAATTGGCAAAAACATTTTCCGGGCAAACATCAGGAAAATTTGTAAACGGAGTTTTGGGGACAGTATATAAACAATTGGAGGAAAAACAATAATTTTAATGTTTGTAGATTTTTGAGCTTGCCCCGTTAGAAATTTTGATGTAAGCATGCAAAAATATTTCTAACGGGGTAAACGGAGTTTTGGGGACAGTATATAAACAATTAGGAGGTGATGAGCAAAAAACAGAAAACAATAAAAAATAGGTTTGTTATTTATTTTTTGCCCATTGCTTGAATAATGAAGGATTTCTCAATTTTAGAAAAAAAGTTAGGATTAAAATTCAAAAATAAAGACCTTTTAAAGCAATCTTTCACCCATAGGTCTTATTTAAACGAAAATCCGGATTTTAATTTAAACCATAATGAAAGGCTGGAATTTTTGGGCGATGCAGTTATAGAATTGATTGTGACCGAACAGCTTTATAAAGAGTATCCTGAAAAAACAGAAGGGGATTTGACCAATTGGAGAGCGGCTTTAGTCAACGCTAAAATGCTGACTAGTGTTGCGGAAGAATTGGGATTTAATGACTTTCTTTTGCTTTCAAGAGGAGAAAACAAAGAGTTGGGCAAGGCAAGGGCATATATTTTGGCAAACACATTTGAAGCATTTCTGGGGGCGCTTTATTTAGATTCAGGATATAAGCTATGCGATGAGTTTATAAAAAAACATTTATTTAAAAATTTAGCAGGTATTATACAGGAGGGTTCCTATAAAGATGCCAAGTCCAAGTTTCAGGAAGAAGCCCAGGAAAGAGATTCTATTACGCCGAGCTATAAAGTTATAAAAGAATCGGGTCCGGATCACGAAAAACAATTTATAGTCGGCGTATACTTGGACAAAGAATTAATTGCTGAAGGGCAGGGCTCGTCAAAGAGGGAAGCGGAAGAGGCGGCAGCCCAACTGGCGCTGGAGGTCAAAAAATGGGGTAAATAATTTTGCAATACATAATTATTAAAAAGTAAAAATTCGTTATTATGCTTACTATTAGACTAACGAGAAAAGGAAAAAAGAACCAGCCATTTTTTAGAGTGGTAGTCATTGATAAAAAGAGGTCGTCAAAGGGCGGAAGAGCCGTTGAGGATTTAGGTTATGTTGACCCCTTGACCAAAAGAAAGAATTTTAAAAAGGAAAGGATTTTATATTGGATTTCGAAAGGAGCCAAACCATCGCCGACAATGCATAACTTTTTGGTTTCAGAAAAGATTATAGAAGGCAAAAAAATAAACGTTTCAAAAAAGTCTAAGAAACCCGCCTCCGCTGAAGCTTCGGCGGGCAAGCCAGCAGAAGCTACAACGCCGGCCACAGCGGCGGCAGCAACGGCAGTAGAAGTAAAACCAGTTGAAGCTCCAAAAGACATGCCTGCGCAGGCAGGAGAAGGTCCGAAGCAGACCCCGCCGGCAGTATAAAATTAACTGAAATAATCTTAAAACCCTCTTAAAATGAGGGTTTTTAGCTGCCTCAGAAAACAAGGTATACCCCTTGACAATATATCTTTATGTATGTTATAATAAAAGTGTAATAAAGTAAGGTTAATTTAAATTATTACAGGGCGTTTAGGCGATTTCTTCTCTATTATCGATTTCCTTGCTCCGGCTCGGAAACACGAACAATAGGGTTTGATGAGAAGCTCACTAGTTTCTCTAAAAACAAGAAGAGATCACCCAAGCGCCTTGAAATAAAAGAGGTTTGCGTTCACCTTAAACGAATGCGGATGGCAACTCATGAAAGGAGAAAGCCATGACAAAGCACGCACCGGTTAATACGACCAAGCAGGCATTTGAGGATCCAATGGGGGTTCTCGCCGAAGCTATGGTTGTTGGAGCATCGGGCATGGTGGAAAACGAAGAGAAGTCCGGGCAGGCATCACTCGTTGAAAGCGATACTTTGCCGACGGACATCTCTCCTGCGAACGGGAAGGCAATTCTCGAAACCGCGGGCGTGAAGTTCCTCGGCGTGGTGGATGGTGACGCACTGTTCCAACACGTCGAGCTCCCGCAGGGCTGGAAGAAGGTGGCTACCGACAACCCTATGCGGTCCAAACTCGTGGACGATAAGGGGCTCGTCCGAGCAGCGATTTTTTACAAGGCGGCTTTCTACGATCGCCGCGCCGATATGGATCTCACGCAGCAGGCGTGAGTGTAAGGGAGTTTTGAGGGTTCTCACAAAAAACCCTTTTTGTTTTGCAATATTGACAAGTTTTATTCAAAAAGATAATATATAAGTAGTAGTCTCAAGAAGGTCGAGAGCTACGGAAAAATGATTAAATGATTCAAGAAAATATGGCAAAAGAAAATGACAAAGAATTTCTTGAGTACATTGTCAAGGAATTAGTTGACAATCCTAAAGACGTCAAAGTTGAAAGAAAAGTTGACGAAATGGGAGTATTACTTTCTTTGAAAGTAAACCCAGAGGATATGGGCCAAATAATCGGCCGTGAAGGATCAACTGCCAAGGCAATCAGGAACTTGGTCCGCATTGTCGGATTAAAGAACCACGCCAGAGTGAACCTCAAAATTGAGGAACCGGAAGGCGGTCGTGCTCCAAGAGCTGAGAGAAAAGAAACTTCCTCAGACGATATAGACAATATTTCTCTGTAATCTACAGGAAAGTGAAGATCGCGCCTTACGGCGCGGTTTTCATTTATCGATTAATATAATATTATAAGTAAATGATAAAATTTGACGTAATCACAATTTTTCCGGATATTTTCAAATCTTATATAAATGAGAGCTTGATTTCGCGCGCTCAAAAAAAGAAATTTATAAAAATAAATTTGCATGATTTGAGGAATTGGACAAAAGATAGGCACAAAACAGTTGACGACAGGCCGTTCGGCGGGGGATTGGGCATGGTGCTGAAAGTGGAGCCAATTTATAGGGCAGTAAAGCAATTAAGGCGAGGCAAAAAAGCGAAAGTTATTTTATTTACGCCGAGAGGGAAAAAATTTGACCAAAAATTAGCTTATCAGTTTTCAAAATTGGATCAGATAATTTTTATTTGCGGGAGATATGAAGGAGTTGACGAAAGGGTCGCAAAAAACATTGCAGATATTGAGTTATCTATAGGCGATTATGATTTAATGGGCGGAGAATTGCCGGCGATGGTGGCGATAGAAACAATTTCAAGATTAATTCCCGGAGTCTTAGGAAAGCCTCAATTATTGAAAGAAAGAATTTCAAAATCCGGCGGGTTTTTGGAATATGCGCAATATACAAGGCCTGAAATTTTTTCACCTCGAAAATGCAAAAAATGGCGCGTACCCGAAGTTTTATTATCAGGCGACCATAAAAAAATAGATGAATGGAAGAAATCCCATGGTAAGGTTATTGAAAAAGAATGATTTCTGTGATATAAATTTATGTAATGGGCGTGTGGCTGAGCAGCAAAGGCACTAGACTGTAAATCTAGCGGGGTTTCCCCTTCGCAGGTGCAAGTCCTGCCGCGCCCACACAGGTGCCGCTGCGCTCGGCGTGGCTTAGCGTGCCGATGTAGCTCAGTGGTAGAGCACTCCCTTGGTAAGGGAAAGGTCGCCAGTCCAATTCTGGCCATCGGCTCAATTAAATTAGAATACCGAATCTTGTATTTTGAAGTCAGAATGCGAAATTATTTATTTATTATTCTATTCAAACTTCCAGATACTAAGTTCTAAATTCTTCATAATTATGGCAGCAAAAAAACCATTTATAAAAGTACAGTGCAGTGTTTGTAAAAAAACAAATTATTTTACAAAGAAGTCGAAAGTAACAGCCGAGAAAAAGCTCGAGCTGAAAAAGTTTTGTTCAGCATGCAGAAAACACACTCTTCATAAAGAATCAAAGCGTTAATTATTGCGAGATAAAAACTCGGGTTTTTCCCGAGTTTTTTGTTTTATGGTAGAATAAACTAACTGTTTGCATAATTAAATAATACCGAAGAGATTATTTCTGGGTATGACGATAGATTTTTCAATTGAGATTACAATTATAGGTATAATTTTTGTCACCGTCGCCATCGTTGAGTTTTTTATTTTTAGAAAAAACCGGAAGATTGAGAATGACTTAGTCAAGAGGGAAGAAGATGCCAAATATAAAATGTATGAAATTACAATTTTGAGTGAGCTTAGCGACAAAATAGGTTATTCCTTGGGCGTGCAAAATGTTATAGAGATAATCACTGGATCTTTGCGCGATATTATTGATTATGACGCCGTGTCTTATATGTTATTGCTGCCAGAGAAAATAATTTTTAGAGTTTATATTGAAAAACCCGTTTCTCATAAATTTATTAATAATGTCAAGCAAAAAATGTTAGATTCTGTGTCAGCCCTTTTGAAAGCTGATTTTAAAAATACAAAAATAGAAGAGACATCATGGGGTACTGTTACAGACGATGAATCAAACGGACAGGTCGGGTCATTTTTTAACATTCCTTTAATAATATCCGGAAAAATAGTAGGCCTTTTAAATGTAGCGGACACAAGAGTCGGTTATTATAAGGAAAAAGAAATAGCCACCGTGAACGGAATAGCTCAGCAGGCGGATCTAGCAGTTACAAGATTGCAGAAGGTTGTTGATTCAGAAAACAGCAAGCTTAATGCAATGGTGGCAAGCATGACAGACGGAGTGGTTATGACTGACATGGATAACAGGATGATTGTGGTGAATCCGGCAGCCAGAAAGGCTCTGGGTTTTGAAAATAAAAGCGACTTATCTATTTCTGATTTTGCAGGCAAACTTGGCATAAAGCTTGATTTAAGGGATAAAATTGAAGAAAGCGTCAGGCTGGAGAAAGTTTTTATCTCTGATGAGATTTCGCTTGGAGAAAGTTTTTTCCAAATTATTATCTCGCCGGTTAAAGATAACTGGAAAAATTTAGGTTGTGTTATTGTTTTCCGAGATATAACCCGCGAAAAGGAAGTTGAAAGGATTAAAGAGGATTTTACTTCTATGATAGTCCATGAACTGCGTTCTCCATTAGATTCGATTAAAAAAATGACTGAATTGATGAGGGTATCACAAGTCAATAAGGCAAAAAGGGAAGAATGTTTCCAAATGATATACAGCAGTTCTTCTGACATGTTAGAACTTATAAATAATCTTTTGGATATAGCCAAAATTGAAGCCGGAAAATTCGAGCTTGCAAAACAGAAGTCCGATATTAAAAAAATTATCGAAAGCAGGATTTTATTTTTTGACATAGCCGCTAAAGATGTTAAAGTAAAAATATCAAGCCAGTTTGGAAAAGATGTGCCAGACATGGTTGAGTTCGATCCACATACAATTTCTGAGGTTTTGAATAATCTTATTTCTAACGCCATAAAATTTACCAAGGAAAATGGCAGCGTTGTTGTGCAGGCTTTATTGCATAAAAGGGGAGAGGGTCTCCAAAAAGAGGCAGAAGATGCAGGAATAAATTGGTTTATAAAAAACGATATTACAGATATCCCCGACTCCTTGTTAGTCGCTGTTACCGATAATGGCATCGGTATAGCCCCGGATCAAATAAATAAACTTTTTAATAAATTTGTTCAAGCTAAAAGCACTTTCGTCCAAAAAGGAGGAACCGGTTTGGGCCTGGCCATAATTAAAAGCATTATTGATTCGCATGGTGGCATAGTCGGAGCAGGATCCATTGAAGGCCAGGGGTCGACGTTTTATTTCACATTGCCGATAAGTTGATATGGGCCTGTGAAAACGGCCTTGGAAAATAATCAAGAGTATACATTTTGACGTACCAAACACTAAAGTTTTGGCTCTACAGCTTAACACACTAGTAGACAGAGATTTGGAACCCCACTATCAATTAACATTTTATAATTCCGCGGAAGAGACCTTACAAGAGCGGGCTTATTATCCTAACGCAAAAGGTATTGTTT